>JAEZLC010000216.1 GCA_023435965.1 Cyanobacteria bacterium OH_CDB_58
AAGTAGAATCTTGTTCGTCATGACCTGATATGGCATTTAGTAAAAGTGCTGTATCTTCTACAGAACGAGCAAATGGTCCAATTTGGTCTAATGAAGACGCAAATGCGATCAATCCAAATCTTGAAACCCTTCCGTATGTCGGTTTTAATCCGACTAAGCCGCAAAAACTTGCAGGAAGTCTGATACTTCCACCAGTGTCAGAACCTAGAGCTAAAGTAGTTTGTCCTGATGCGACTGCTGCTGCAGAGCCACCTGAGCTACCTCCTGGTACTTTGTTTAAGTCCCAAGGATTTCTTACAAGGCCGAAAGCAGAGTTTTCATTACTTGAGCCCATTGCAAATTCATCAAGATTTGTTTTTCCTATCACAGGGATAAGATTATCTTTTAATTTCTTAGTTACCGTAGCATCGTATGGTGATACAAAGTTTTCTAATATTTTACTAGAAGCAGTTGTTTTATAATTTTTGACATTAATATTGTCTTTTAGTGCAAGGGGTATTCCCGCGAGAGCAGGTAATTCTTCTCCAGCTTGGATTTTTCTGTCTACTTCTTTTGCTGTTTCAAGTGCTAGTTCTTGAGTTAAAGAATTAAAAGCTCCTATTTTAGAATCAATTTTTCCATTTTTAGCATATGCAGCTTCTGTAAGTTCCACTGCTGTAACTTCTTTATTTAAAAGAGCTTTTCTTTGCTCTGTTGCGGTCTGAGATATTAATTCTTCTATATTCAATGTTTCATCCTTTTTCTGATTGTCTTAATTTATTATAGTGTAAAAAAGCAAAAAAGTTGAGTATTTTACAATTATTTTGCCTGCGGAATATGTATTGCTAAATTATCTAACCCCAGAATTGCTTCATATAAACCTTCTGAATATGTGGGGTGGGCGTAGATTACGTTAGATAAGTCTTTTGGAGATATTTTATTAGACATTGCGATAGCTATTTGTTGTATCATCGCTGATGCTTCTTCTCCGATTATGTGTGCACCTAATATTTCTTCATCATTTGCAAGTAATTTCACGAATCCTTCAATCTTGTCGTCAGCAAATGCCTTGCCAAGAGCGGCAAGTGGAAAGAAGGATTTTTTATAAGAGATATTGCTCTCTTGCAGCTGTTGTTCGGTTTTTCCAATCCATGCTATTTCAGGTGAACCATATATAACCGACGGTACTTTTGATGAGTCAAAATTGTTGTGGTTGCTATTTTTTATAAATTCAACTACTTCAATTGCTTGATGAGCAGCACTATGTGCAAGCATAGATTTGCCGTTAACGTCGCCTATAGCAAAGATATTATCGTAGTTCGTTTTAAAGCTTTCATCTGTGTTGATAAATTTGTTTTTTGATATTGTTTTAACAAAGCCATTTTCATCTATAGAGGGAAGTCTTCCTGTTGCAAGCAGTATGCACTCTATTTCAATTTCTTTTTCGTTTGTTAGAGTGACTTTATTACCTTCTATTTTTTCAATTGACGTCGATGTGAAAAACTGTATTTTGTTCCTTTTGAAAATTCTCTCGATTCTTGCCGAAATTTCAAAATCCGCTATCGGTATCAATTTGTCAGCAAGTTCTACTAGGGTAACTTTTTTATCCAAACCAGAGAATATTCTAGCCCATTCGATTCCTATTGCTCCTGATCCGACTATTAGGATGTTTTCAGGTAATGATTCACTGTTTAGAATATCGTCAGAGTCAAGAATGAATTGATTTCCGTAATTTCCTTTAAAGCACATTTTATTTGGCTTTGAGCCGCTTGCTATAATAATATATTTGAATTTGTATTCTGTATTGTCAGCAAGTATGGTATTTTCATTAATTATTGAAGCCTCATTATTCACTATTATAATTCCGTAGCTAGAAATTAATTGGGTGAGTGATTTTCTTATTTTTTCGGTTACTGTGTTTTTTCTTTGAATAATTTTGGAGTAATCGTATGTGGCATTTTCTGTTAATACCCCATATTTGCTTGAGGTTTTGACTGTTTCAAAAACTTCAACGCTATGAAGCATTGTTTTTGTTGGGATGCAGCCTCTGTTTAGACATGTTCCTCCGATGTCTTTTTTTTCAAATAAGACCACTTTGAATCCAAATTGAGCTGCTCTAATAGCGGCGGTGTAACCAGCAGGACCTGCCCCGATTATCCCTATGTCGTACATTATTTTCTCCTTAATGTATAAATTATACTATAAATTTTAAGAATAAAAAAACAGCCTCAGTTTCCCGAAGCTGTTTTAGTTCTTTATTTATAGATTATTAACAACCGCAGCAGCAGCTTGATTTTTTACCTGATTGGCCTTTGAAAGCTTTTAAACCAGGATATTTTGCAGCAGCACCGAGTTCTTGCTCGATTCTGATTAATTGGTTGTATTTTGCAATTCTGTCAGATCTAGAAGCTGAACCAGTTTTGATTTGACCGCAGTTTGTAGCTACAGCTAAGTCAGCAATAAATGTATCTTCAGTTTCTCCAGATCTGTGAGAAGAAATTGCTGAGTAATCAGCAGCATGAGCCATATTTATAGCAGCTAATGTTTCTGTTAAAGTACCGATTTGGTTAACTTTGATAAGGATTGAGTTTGCAGTATCAGAAGCGATACCTCTAGCTAATCTTTCAGTGTTAGTTACATATAAATCGTCTCCAACTAGTTGACATCTGTCTCCTAGTCTTTCAGTTAGAAGCTTCCAGCCAGCCCAATCTTCTTCAGCCATACCGTCTTCGATTGAGATAATAGGATATTTATCTACCCATGCAGCAAGGAATTCAACCATTTCTTCGCTTGAAAGAGTTTTTCCGCCTTCGCCTTCAAGTACATAATTGCCATCTTTGTAAAATTCTGTTGACGCAACGTCTAAACAAATTTTGATTTGTTCAGTTGTATAACCAGCATTTTTAATAGCAGTAAGGATAACTTCTATACCTTCTTCGTTAGATCCCAAGTTTGGAGCAAATCCACCTTCGTCACCAACTGAAGTAGCTAAGCCTTTTTCGCCAAGAACTTTTTTAAGTGAGTGGAATACTTCAGCACCCATTCTGATAGCTTCTTGGAAGCTTTCAGCGCCAACTGGAGCGATCATGAATTCTTGGAAATCGATGTTGTTGTCAGCGTGAGCACCACCGTTGATGATGTTCATCATTGGTACTGGAAGAGTTGTAGCGTTAACTCCGCCAAGGTATCTGTATAATGGCATTTCGTATGCTAAAGAACAAGCTTTAGCTACAGCTAAAGAAACGCCAAGTATAGCGTTAGCACCTAATTTGCTTTTGTTGTGTGTTCCGTCTAAACGTAACATAAGGTTGTCTATTTCGTATTGATTAGCTGCATCTTCACCGATTAGTTCAGGTGCAATAATTGTATTTACGTTATCAACTGCTTGAAGTACGCTTTTTCCGCAGTACATAGACTTGTCGCCATCTCTTAATTCGATAGCTTCGTACATGCCTGTAGATGCACCTGATGGAACAGCTGCTCTACCAACTACACCACAAGAAAGTTTAACATCAACTTCAACCGTTGGATTACCTCTTGAATCTAAAATTTGTCTTGCTTTTACATCTTCAATAAATGTTGGCATTTTTATCTCCTTTTGTTTGTAAAAAATCATCAACACGAGGATTATCACACAAGCATATTCGATTTACAACCGATTATTTATATAATTTTTTACAAAATATGCTATAATACAATTTGTTATAGGAGGAAGAAATATGGATAGTAAAAACCCTGTCTTTTCGGGTAATTTTGATGAAAATGTAATAGTTGCAACAGAAGCACCAATGACCGTGCAAGGTACTTTGAATAAATTGCTCTTGCTTTTTGGCGTAATGGCGATTTCTGGTGGAACAGTATGGTATCAGTTTTTGTTAGGCTATACAGATAAAGTTATGGCATTCACCATTGGAGGGCTTTTTATCGGATTGGCTGTTGGTTTGATTATTGCTTTTACAAAAAAATACGTACAATATTTATCCCCAATCTATGCATTTGCGCAAGGTGCAATGCTTGGAGGGTTTTC
>JAEZLC010000286.1 GCA_023435965.1 Cyanobacteria bacterium OH_CDB_58
GCTAAAAGTTTCCAACGCACCTGCTAAAAATATTGTTTTGAAAAAAGCATCGACATGGTCAACGTTTGAAATCGGATTTTTTCTGTTTTCGGTTTTGCTGGTTGTTTTTTCATCGCTTTATATGAAAGATTCAGTTTTGGCGGCTATATCAGCTGTTTGCGGGATAATTTACACCATTTTGGCAGGCAAAGGGAAAGTGTATTGTTATTTTTTTGGGATAGTCGGAACTTTGTGTTGTGCTTACTTGTCTTACGATATCGCTTTGTACGGTAATTTTATTTTGCATTTAGCATATTATTTTCCGATGGAGATTGTCGGGTTTTTTACTTGGAAGAAGCATTTAGACAAAAAAACAAATGAGATCATCAAAGAAAGGCTCTCAAAGAAAGAGAGAATACTTATGCTTTTTCTTATTTCTGCTGCAATTCTTGTCACATATATTTTGTTTGTTAAGATTGGGGACAAGTCGCCATTTGTGGATGCTTCTATGACAGTTCTTTCGGTTGCCGGCATGATTTTGACTGTTCGAAGATCAATTGAGCAGTGGCTTGTCTGGACGCTTGTCAATTTTTTGTCAATTATCATGTGGTTTGGTGCATATATAGATGGAGAAAAAATATTCTCAATTTTTCTTGTGAGGATTCTGTATTTTTTCCTTGGTATTTACTTTTTTATCAAATGGAAGCAAAGTGTGAGTCACAACCAGGGATAATTAGCTTTTATCAGCTGCGAAGCATTGCGAATTGGCTTTCTTTCTTTTCGGGAAGAGTATCAATGCTTTTTAGTAAAAATCCGAAATGTTTATACATTTCTACATTTTCTGCTTTTTGAGTTTCTAGATAACAATCAATTTTCTTAGAGTCCAGCCAGTTCAAGAAAGGTTTAATTGTTTTAGAGCCCAGCCCTTTACCCTGCTTTTGAGGAGAAACACCAAATTGGAAAATATACCAGGTGTCCTTTGAGATAAGTTTTTTTCTGATGTTTATGCAGTTTTGTTCATAAGCCAAAGACCTTTTTATAACACCTAAGCCCAGTGAAAATATTGTTTTTAGTCCGCCGGTTTTAATGCAATCCCAAAGCGATAATTCGGAGTTTTTTAGGGGTGCAAAAATTATAAATCCATTGATGTTTTTGCTTTCTGCAAACATGTGCATTTTGTTGAAAGTAGCTTTATAAAGCAATAAGTAGTACTCATATAATGATTTGTATGTTAGCTTGGATGCTAATAAAAATTTACTGCTTTCGTCGTCAATAAATGCTTTTGCTGCAACCTTCGCACATTTTTTGAGGTCTTCTTTTTTTATTTTGTATAATTCATTAATTTTAACTTCTTCTTTATTCATATCCCTGTTAGGCAATATAAGTTATATGATAATTCTCGAGAAGGTTGTGAAGTAATCGAGACTTGGATTGTATAAGAATTTAATAAATTGCAAGAACAGAGGTAAGTAGATACTATACTTGTCTATTTTTGTATAAATAAATTCTTAAAATCAGCAATTTACATTACGAGTACATGCTCAAAAATATGCTAGAATGGATAAGATTTGAATAGAGATAAGAAAACAAATAAGAAGTGAGGAAATATGGATAAAAATAATAAAAAAAAAATAATATGTTTTATTTTGATATTTTCCATTGCTATGTACATAAAGTCAGTATGGCACCCATATGGCCACATAAAGCTTGCAGGAAATATGCATAGTAAAGGAGAATATAAGTATGATTCTTCTACATTGCTCAGTGATGGGACAATACTCATAGTTGGTGGAGGCTGCGGAGATGCTAAAGCTGAAATATATGACCCTAAAATGGATACATTTTCTGTAATTGCAGCTCCTCATTCTGAGCATTATTGGCATAAAACTATATTGTTAAAAAATGGGAATGTCCTTATTGTAAGTTCACAGGGCATAGAAGTTTTTGATAAGACAGAGAAGACTTTTAAAGTTATTAAAAATTCTGAGTTGCTTAATAGGTATAAACAAAAGGAGAAACATATTAAATATCCTCCTGTTAAAGATAATTTTTTCATATTGGAAAATGGTGACATATTGTTATATAAATCTAATGAGAAAAATAATACTACACCATTATTTTCTGATTTACAGATTTATGACAAAGAGACAATTAAGCTAAAAAATAAACTTGTTATTAAACATTTAATTAAAACTCCCCATCTTTTACCAGATGGTAAAATCTTATTTGATATTAAAGATTCTGATCATAGAGGATTGTACAATCAAAAAGATAATACTTTTACAGTAACAGATAATTATAAAAAAACTGAAGAACAAATTAAAAATGAACAAGTATATAAAAATGCAATAAACGCATATAAGAAAATCAGCAGTAAGTTTAAGAAATATACACACGAGCCAATAGTTTTAAAAAGCGGAAATATACTTTTTCTTAGTCAAGATAGAAATTATATTTACAGATATAAAAATAACAAATTGTATAGGATTTCAGATTTTGCACGTTGGCGAAGAGGTTTTTCTACAAGTATTTTACCCAATGGTGATGTTTTAATAACAGGAGGTTCGTGCGGAAATAAGGAGTCTCACCTACCATTTACACAAGCTGAAATATATACTGAAAAATAGATAAGGAGTAACGATTATGGTAAATAGTAATGAAAGTATTATGTATAAAATTTCACGTATCATAATACTCCTATGAGGAAATAGAGGAAAGAGATTATAGGAAATCTCTTGAAAAGCTGACAGATAATCAGTATAAGATTTAATTTGTAATTCTGCCATTCGGGACTCCTTCTATTTTATTTTATGTTCTCAGATATTTTATTCATTCGTAACTGTAAATTTTTTATAGGAAAGTGTTGTCCTTCCCCCGTATAATTAGTCCATAATTTAAGAGGAAGTTTGATAAAATATTAGTGTGGTTTTATTAAACTAAAATCAAGAAAGGACTGGTTATGCCAAGAAAGAATTTTACATCAGAACAGATTATCGGGATTTTAAGACAGGCTGAGATATTAATTTCACAAGGTTTGAGCATTGAAGCAATGTGCAAAAAGCTTGAGATATCGAATCAAACATACTACCGCTGGAGGAAAGAATACGGCGGAATGCAAGTAGAGCAAGCAAAAAAGCTTAAAGACCTCGAAAGAGAAAATGCCCAGCTTAAAAAGGCTGTTGCTGAATTAACCTTAGATAAACTGATTTTAAAAGAGGCTTTATCGGGAAACTACTAAGCCCTCAGCGTAAAAGATTAGCCGTTGTTCATATCATTCAGAAATTAGACATATCAGAGAGAAGGACCTGCAATGCATTGGGCATTAACAGGAGTTCTAAAAGATACATACCAAAAAAGCAAGCTGATGAAGAAGCCTTGAGAGAGGATATTATTCGGCTTGCTTCTAAATATGGAAGATACGGCTATCGAAGAATAACTGCATTATTAAGAGCTGAGGGCTGGCGGGTAAATTACAAAAGAGTTGAAAGAATTTGGAGAGAAGAAGGCTTAAAAGTCCCCAAGAAACAAGCTAAACGTGGAAGATTATACTTTAATGATGGTTCTTGTACAAGGCTCAGACCTTTGCACAAAAACCACGTCTGGAGCTATGACTTTGTACAGGAAAGGTTGCACAACGGAAAGAAAATCAGGATGCTGACCGTTATTGATGAATTTACCCGTAAGAGTTTGAGAATAGAAGTTAGAAACAATTTGAATGCGACTCATGTTTTAGAGGTACTTTCAGAGCTGTTTTTACAAGAAGGGATGCCTGATTATATCAGAAGCGATAATGGGAGTGAATTTACAGCACTGAAGGTTCAGAAATGGTTAGAGAAATTACAAGTCAAAACAGCATACATCACCCCAGGAAGTCCTTGGGAGAACGGTTACAATGAAAGGTTTAACGGAATACTTAGAGATGAATTACTGAATGGAGAAATATTCTATACCTTAAAAGAAGCAAAAGTAATAGTTGAAAGCTGGAGAAAACACTACAACCAAGTCAGACCGCATAGTTCTTTGGGATATAGACCACCAGCTCCAAAAGCTAAAATACTAACTTTAAACTTGGACCAAAAAATGGGGGCTTGACATAATTGCTTTTGAGTATAAATCAAACGTTTTTAGTGAGCCGCTTATCAACTTGAGAAAATGGGCAGATACAAAAAATGTGGATATTTATCGATATGGGTATTCATTGTCTATCCATCCAATTAATAAAAAAGAAGATTTTTGGACTGTTATAAATAAATGTAAAGGCACAATTGAAGAAGTGGTTTTTGATTTTTCTTCACCGAATTTATTTAACTTAAAAAATGAGTTAGAAGATGAACTTAAAAATACTACTAAAACATTTAATACGGACAGTGCAGCAATGGTTTTGCGAAATAAACAAGGTGCACTAAATATACCAGAAGACAATCCTTTGATCCAACAAAGTGTTGAATATATTTCAAAAGGCGGCGGTGACTATAAGATAAAAACACTCGGAGAACAAGGATACATGACAAGTGCGAAAATTATAAAAACTGAGAAGTTTGAAATTGAAAACCTTCAAGTTGACTGTAAGGATAAAGAAACTTTTTTAAAAGTTATGTCTATGATATTTAGGTAGTAGGATTGTAAATATGAAAAAACTTTTCATAATTTCTTGTGTAATAATTGTTACGGTTGTTTTACCGATATTATTTTTTGATAATTTCTTGAAAAATGGATTTTTAAAGTTATTTTTTGAAACGCAAATGATTCCTTTGCTAGGGACTATTTTGGCTTTAAATTTAGCATTAGGCGCTTCTTTACAGGCGATTTTATTTAATATTGAAGTTCAACATGACAAAGTATTATTTGTTAATGCTAGAAGAGAAATTAAAGAAAATATGTTATTTATGATTATAGTTTTTATAATTTTATTTGTAGTACAAGTTGCTACTCCATTAGTAACTATTGAAAATAAATATTTACTAGCAAATATTACTGGAATTAAATTGTTATTATTTTTTCTTTATTTGTATGCAGTGAAAGAGATTGGAGAAAGCATTTTTCATATTACTCATAAAAATATTAAAAGTTAATTAACTTTTAAAGATTATTGGTCTTGTATTCTTGTGTGTGGGGGCTAGGAAAAGTATAAAAAGAGAATTTTTTCTAAAAAAGAGCAGAAAATCTCTAAATTTGTTCAAATAAAAATTCTCTTCAAAAGATTGATGTCCGAAAAGCCCCGCAAAGTGGGATTTTTTTTCATAAAAAAGGGGGCTATTCTCTAGTCCCGTTTTTCTAAACTGGAGTTTAGTGTACGACTTTAGAACTTATTTCTTGGTTTGGTAAAGAGTTGAAACTCAATCAGATATAGGATTTAACTTTGAATTGTTTAAAATTTACAGTATAATTTATTTTAAAATTTGATTGTATTGCATAATTATTGGGGACAACAATTATTATTTTAATAACAGTTTATATGTACAGAAGAGTTTAAGGAATTGAGAGATATATGATAAAAAAGTTTTTGCCGATGGTGGTGTTGACATCCATCCTTGTTTTTAATGCTTCCACGGCGGTTGCAGGAGAACCAGAAGACCCTGCCCTGACAGAGCTGCTTACGCCTACATTGTCAGGGTTGTATAACAAAGTGCCGGCGGAATCGCCGATACGCAGCTCTTATTCTTTGCTTGACAATTCAAGCGGTAATTTTCTTATAACAAAATATCTGGTTAAAGATGTTGCCGGGTCGAAGATAATCACCCCAAAAACATTGTCTTTAAGTATGCATACATTAGGGAATGCTGTAGGAACTACGACATATTATTACAAATGGGACACAACAGGTGGCAAGAGATCTCTTGTTACTGCTGCAGGCCCGGGGGAAGCTGATTTGACGGTCAAGGCTAATGCTGATTCTACTGGGCTTCTTGATCCTGCGGCAGATGTGAATAGAGATTTTACAAATGCTTCAGACTCTTCATTTGGTGGGGCTATCTCGAATTCACTTAATACAAATATAAATATTACAGGGGCTTTTGTTAATAATACTACTTCTGACTCTGCGTGGACGCAGGGTGGAGCGGTTTTTAACACTGGGTCAATAAATAATATAACTGGTGATTTTATTAATAATTATATTTCTCATGCTGGCGAGGGGATTGGAGGTGCGATTTATAATGAGGGGTCCATAAACAATCTAACAGGTAATTTTGTTAACAACTATGTTTCTTCTGCTTCTTCTGTTAGCACCGGCGGTGCGATTTATAATCGAGGAACAATAACAAATCTAACAGGCGATTTTATTAATAACCATGTTTCTTCTCCTTCTTCCATGGCATATGGAGGTGCAATTTATAATAGTGGTGGAACAATAACAAGTTTAACTGGCGATTTTATCAACAACTATGCTGTTAATAATTCTGGTTGGGGAGGGGCAAGAGGCGGCGCTATTTATAATTTTGGCTCAATAAATAATATGACAGGTGATTTTATGGATAATAAGATCATTTCTAACGGAGGAGAAGCATCTGGCGGCGCTATTTATAATGCTAGTGGAATAATAACTAATATGGCAGGTGATTTTATTAATAACTCCACTTCTAATTCTTCAGGCATGGCATATGGCGGCGCTATTTATAATCATGGAACAATAACAAACCTAACAGGCGATTTTATTAATAATTCCTCTTCTAATTCTTCAGGCACGGCATATGGCGGTGCAATTTACCATTACTATGGAACAATAACAAATCTAACAGGCGATTTTATAGATAACCATGCCGTTACGAATGGAGGATATGCACAAGGTGGCGCGATTTTTATAGATCTTGGAAGTGTAAATCTTGTAGCAAAAGATAAAAATATGCAATTTACAGGAAATTACATTTCAAATGACGCAGGAGTCACAAAACAATCTAATGCTGTTTATCTTAATGGTAACTGGATGAATCCTTCGACGCTTAATCTTAACGCTGATACAGGTAAATCAATAGTATTTAATGACAGTATTGCTTCTAGTTCTTTAACTAATTCTGAAAAAGTAATTAATATCAACGCCACACAAATGGATGTTTCTTCGCTGGGTGCAAATGCCCCTACGACAGGTAATATTGTCTTAAACAATGATATGTCAGGGTATAAAGGTGATGTTAATCTGTACAATGGCACAATCAAGCTAGGCACGGGAAAATATACTTATACAGATTCAACAGGGGTGGTGCATACGGATGTTCCTACAACTCCTACACTATTTTATAATGCAAATTCTTTTAATGTTTATGGGGGCGCTATTGATTTTTCTCAAGCTCCAATTGCTCAGTATAGCTTGGGTAAGTTAACCTTGAACAATAATTTGAATATGAGAGTCAAAGCTGATTTGGCAAATGAATCTATGACAAAGATCAGTGCAAACTCATTGTCAAATGCCGGTGGATACAATATTAACGTTAATAATATTCTTTTGACATCAGATGCAAATAAGAGGAATGTTTCAATAAACTTTGCTGACAGTGTTTTGAAGAATGCCGTTAAGTACACAGGGGGAAATCCAGTAGTATACTCCCCAATATACAAATATGACGCTAGTTATGATCCGGCTACAGGTAATTTTAACTTCTCTCAGAGCCCTGGTGGAAGCAGTAATCCTGAAAATGTAAACCCAGCTGTTATTGCATCTCCTGTTGCTGCGCAGTCAGGTGCATTCGCCAATCAAGTAAATTCATACAGCCAATCATTC
Source organism: Cyanobacteria bacterium OH_CDB_58 (assembly GCA_023435965.1). Lineage (GTDB taxonomy): Bacteria > Cyanobacteriota > Vampirovibrionia > Gastranaerophilales > Gastranaerophilaceae > JAEZOG01. Next base: position 7,694 of record JAEZLC010000286.1, read on the forward strand.
CAAAATATGGACTACATAATGCTTATGCCAAGAGCGCAAAGACTTGTAATGAAGTATGCTAACAGATATGCAATGCTCGAAACCGGTGCTGAAAAAACTAAACTTCTAGGTGCTGTGTACGAAGAGAAAAACGCAGGAACTTGGTTCCAACCGTATACCAGCTTTGAAAACATAAGCTTCAACAATGGCCCTAAAATCAACAATGTCAGCTATGGTTCATTCTTCGGTGGTGATAGCAAAATGATTGAACTTAAAAAAGGCTGGGATGCAGTATATTCTGGCTACGCTGGATATAATGGATCACACCAAACATACTCTGGCAACAGTGTTTTCCAGAATGGCGGTCAATTGGGTACAGGCGCAACTTTCTACAAAGGAAATTCATTCACAGGATTTACAGCCAACGTCGGTGCTTCTGCCGGCGAAGCTTCCACAATGTATGGAAACGATAATTTCAATATGCTTTCCGCTGGTTTAGCTGCTAAAACAGGTTACAACTTCGAATTTAATGAAGGCAAATTTATCGTTCAACCAAGTTATATGATGTCTTATACCTTTGTAAAGACATTCGATTATACAAATGCAGCTGGCGTTAAAATAACATCAGACCCACTAAATGCAATACAAATAGCTCCTGGTATTAAATTCATTGCTAACACTAAAAACGGCTGGCAGCCATATCTAGGAGCAGAAATGCTTTGGAACTTAATGGACAAAGCAAAATACTACGCAAATGATGTGAGCCTCCCAGAATTGAGCATAAAACCTTACTTCCAATACGGCTTAGGTGTTCAAAAAAGAGTTGGTGAAAGATTAATAGGATTCGGTCAAGCTATGGTTAGAAATGGTGGCAGAACAGGTATTGCG
>JAEZLC010000092.1 GCA_023435965.1 Cyanobacteria bacterium OH_CDB_58
AGATATTCAAGCAGGTACTTATGAGTAACGAAAATAGAACCAGAATAAAGAAAAAAGTTAAAGCCCACATCCCAAAGGACTGGCTGGGTGAACTTAGAATCATATACAGAATCGCCATGGAAACAATCAATGGTATCCAAAGAACAGGACTGATAAATATTGCCATTATTACAACGATGGCCGCAATATTGACAATTTTCGGTGCATTGTTCAGAACCACCCTGTCATTAACATCTTTCGTGCATGAACTGGGAAATGCTTTGGAAATCTCTGTATATTTAAAAACCAGTGCAACGCCGTCTCATGTGGCAAGCAGGATAAAAGAATTACCACATGTCGAAAGGGTTAAAATCATACCAAAAGAAAAAGCCTGGAATGATATGAAAAAAGAAATAGAAGTTTCTGACATTCAAAACCCGCTTCCTGACACTTTGCACGTAAAAGTGGATAAACCTGAAAATATAAACGAAGTTTATGAAAAAATAAAAAATATGCAAGGCATTGAAGATCTTAACTATGCGAAAGACATTGCAAAGAAAATGGAGGTCTTCAACAAAGTCATAAACACAATGACCGTATTGGTGGTTATCGTTGTAGCGATCTTGACAATTGCGATAATAAACAATACAATTCAACTTGTAATCCAATCTAGGAAAGATGAGATTGAGATAATGCGTCTTATGGGCGTAAGCAACTGGTACATCAAGATTCCTCTTATCTTACAAGGAGCAATATACGGATTTATAGGTGCACTACTGTCATTATTCCCTCTTAACGCAGTGCAGAACGGATTACAAAAAGTCCATAGCTTTTTTATGGTACCATCGCCTTTACTCGCAGATAATACGGTAATAATCACCTTATTCATAATCGCAATAGGATTTGGTGCCGGTGGTAGTTTACTTTCAATAAAAAAACACTTACAGGTATAAATGAGTTTAAATGAGTTCCTAATTGAACCGACACAGATCCCAGCGATGCCGCATGTTATCGTTAAGGCCTTAAACATTATTAAGGACGAGGCTTCGGGGATAAATGAACTTGCAAATATAATTTCATTTGACCAAGCTTTATCAACTCAAGTTCTTAAACTTGTAAATTCAGCTTATTATGGCTTTTCCCAACAAATAACCTCAATCAACAAAGCTATTGGGCTTATCGGGATGAATCAAACCAAAAATGTCATCCTAACAGTTGCTATGAAATCTATGCTCTCTACAGCTGGCGGCAAAGATTTATGGCAACATTCTGTAAAATGTGCGATTGCCTGCGAACATCTGGCAAAAGAATTCAAATTAATGAATCCTGATGAAGCTTTTATATTAGGCTTTTTGCACGATATCGGAAAGATTTTGTTATACAAAAAGAGTTCCTTGCTTTTTGCAAAAGCAAATGACTTGTCTAAAAGAGGCCTTAACATAATAGAAGCCGAGAAAATATTTTTCAAAACAAACCATACAGAAGTCGGTTTCTTTTTGGCTTCGCAGTGGAAATTATCTATAATCATTGCCAACGCAATAAAATACCACCACGATCCTTTAAAGTCTTCAATGCTCAATGTTGCGTCATTAGTGTACTTTGCGGATAATCTGGTGAAAGAAAATTTAAGAAAACCGTATTTTGATCCTGAGATTGAAAGAAGAACAAATATAAGAATACAAGACCCCCTTGGATACAATGAATTAATAGAAGAGAAAAGCAGCATATTGCTCTCAGAACTTATGAAATAAACACTTGTCTTCTGAAAAAGGTTTATGTTAAACTGTATTCAACAAGCTAATAAATGGAGAAGTGGCCGAGTGGCTGAAGGCGGCACCCTGCTAAGGTGTTATGTGGGTAACTGCATCCCGGGTTCGAATCCCGGCTTCTCCGAACTTAAACCGTAAGCAATTACGGTTTTTAAATTATAAAAAGACAAATGTATTGTTAGACTTGTCTTTTTGTCTAAGACAACAAATCCAAAATTGCATTTATTATTGTTAACGGATGAGCGGGGCAACCAGGGATATACAGATCTATTTTATATTTTTCTAAGAATTCCCGGTCTAATTCTTCTGACTCTTGAAATATACCACCACTTATAGCACAAGCTCCTACCAGTATTACAATTCTAGGTTCAGGAACTGCAAGATATGTTTCTTCAAGAGCTATCGCCATGTTTTTTGTGATCGGTCCAGTTATAACAATTCCGTCGGCGTGTCTGGGAGAGGCAACAAATTCGATACCGAATCTTCCCATATCAAAATTTGCGTTAGAACAAGCGTTTAATTCCATCTCGCAAGAATTACACCCTCCTGCAGAAACCTGTCTTAACTTCAAAGACCGTCCAAATAGTTTCTTTATATATTCGGTTGATTTTATAGGGTCTAGCTCACCTTTTGTTAAGAGACTTTCTCGTGAAGATGAACCTAGCTTGTGAAAATTACTGAACTTAATTACATTCGAAGTACAAGCCCTTTCACATTCACCACAAAAAATACATTTGCCTAAATAAATTGATAAATCATCATTAATTGCTTTTGTAGGACAAACGTTTTTACACTCATTGCAATTGATGCAGTTTTCGGTATGAACGTTAGGTAAACCTTTAAATTTTTCTGCAATTACAGCTTTTTTAATATTTTTTATTACTTGATTCTTTTGTAACTGAATACACTTTATTGTTTCTAACATATGTTTCCCTTTTTGAAATATTGTGCTTTCATAAATCAAATCCACAGTATGAAAGGTCAAAACTTTTATTGCACACAGGAAAATTTGATATTTGTCCGTTTCTGTTTGCTATAGCAAGCCCAAACCAGTTGTTAAAAGATGGATCTTTTATTTTATACGTTTGAATATATCCATTTTTATCCGTAATTATTGTGTGAGCCAACTCGCCTCGCCAGGCTTCAGTTACAGATGTTACAAAAGAAGCAGGGGCTAAATCTATTTTTGTTTTTTCGCAGATTAGCTCGCCATCTAAATCTTCAAGTAATTTTTTAATGATTTCTATTGATTGTTTTATCTCTACATATCGGATATAAAATCTTGAATGTACGTCTCCTCCACCTGTTGTGAGAATTTCAAAATTATCATCATCGAACTTTCTAGCATCAAGTTTAATATTGCAAGCCCTCGCCGAAGGACCGACCATTCCTATTTCTTTTGCGTGTTTTGTATTAATTATTCCAGTTCTCTCTAATCTGGATAAAACTGATGCATTATTATTCATAGCATTCATCATCTGATCAACTCTCGATTGAACCACTTCAAGCATTGAAGAAATCTTTTCCTGCATTGTTTTGTCGATATCAAAGTTAACCCCGCCAATTTTTACCAATCCTTTACCGAAGCGGCTCCCACAGATCTCTAGCATAGTATTTATTACCAATGTACGGGTCACTCCAAAAACTGCAGAACCCATTTTGTATGCGACGTCCTCAGCAATAGCCCCCAAATCACCAATATGTATGGCAATCCGTTCCATTTCGAGTGCTATTTGCCTTATGACTTTGGATTTTTTATCAATTTTTATACCAGATAAACTTTCGATTGCATTTGCGAAAGTAAGAGAATATGCAATCGTACTATCACCGCAAATAGACTCTGCTAAGTGCACGGAAGGATTATTCTTTAGCATTTTCTCAATACCTCTGTGTTGGTAGCCAAGTTGAACTTCAAGGTGATTGATTCTCTCTGAATTACATAAAAATCTGAAATGTCCTGGTTCAATTATTCCTGCGTGAACAGGCCCCACAGCGACCTCATGCGTTTGCAAATCATCTGATTTCAAAAACTCGTAATTCTCAGATTTTCTGACTGGTTTGAGCCATGGGTGATCAACAGGCTCAATCGCGAAATTTTCATAGATTTCTCTTTCAAACAAATGTAGGGAGGGATTACTTGGGGTAATCGACTCAAATGTTTTGTCCAAATAACTTGAAACAACAAATAATTTTGATTTTCGCTCCGTCATTTCATTTTCGCTAAAAACACAAAATAATCTATTCTTTCCACCTTCAGGGCTGACAAAAAACTGTATCACTCGCATTTTTTTGAGTGCTAAATCTTTTTTCAAGTTCGAGAATATATCTATCGGAACGTCTGAAAGCTTAACGGTTTGATTATTTTTAATCTCTAAATACATTTCATAGCCCCTTCTATCAGTTGATAAAGCCAGGAAGGAATATAAAGCCCCAAAGTAATCGTTAATATAAGTAATATCACCTGAGGAAGATAGTTTTTAAAAGATAAAGATGATTTTTCTTTTAAAATTTTGGGAGAAAAAGACATTTTTATCACCGCTCTTACAATTCCATATGCAACCACAGAAATTAACAACAAGAATAATCCTGCTACCATAAAGTGTTTTTCTAAGAATAATTGTTTTATTATCATAAGCTTAGAAAAAAATATTGGAGAAGGCGGCACCCCTAGAATCAAAAAGCCACAGGTTACCCACAACCATCCTGTTTTCTGATCTGTTTCCAATAAACCCTGAACTTCCACCACTTTTTTTGTTTTAAAAATGTGCAAAATATTGCCAGCTGTCATAAAAAAAGAAGACTTGATTAGCGAATGGGCTATAAGATGCAACAAAGCTGCAAACACACCGACTCCACCAGCAGCTATACCGATTGTAATTATTCCCATATTTTCTATTGAGGAATACGCCAACATTCTTTTATAATTTGCTATTTTAAACACATAAACCGCTGTAATGAAGACAGAAAGCAATCCCATTGTCAAAAGCAAAATCCTGGCATAATCAAATAGTCCCGCATAATCCATTAGCTTTGTATATCTCAAGATAACTATAAATGCCGAATTCAAAAGTGTTGCTGACAGCATTGAGGATATTGGCGAAGAAGCTTCGGCATGAGCATCAGGAAGCCAAAAATGCACGGGTGCCAACCCAACTTTTGTCCCAAAACCCACCAGAATAAAAACATAAGATAACTTAAGCCAAAATGTTTCTATAACGGTCGCATTGGCGTATAAATTATTGTAAAAAAGCGAATTTACAGTATTTGAACCTATCAACAACAAAATAATGCCCACAAAGGCCAGTGAAATACCGATAGAGCATAAAAATACATATTTCCATGTCGCTTCGAGCGAATATTCAGTTTTGCCCTGCAAAATCAGATAAGCACTTGCTAGAGTAGTGGCTTCTATAAATACCCAGGTTAGCCCCAGATGATTGCTGAGAATGGCTCCTGCCATTGAAGATACGAATACAAAAAATACAATATTGTATTTCCAATCTTTAAATCCTTGATAGAGACCGACACCTGCGGTTACAATAGCCAAAACAGATAAGAAAATTATATTTAAGCTGTCTAATGTAAAATAATTATTCATCACAGTCACAATCTTTCAGGTTACATAGCTGACAAACATCCGGATTATGGCAAATCGTCTCAAATTGCCCGATCATAAGACCAAGAAGCAAAATGGCGATAAATACGTCCAACAACACTCCCAAGCTTACTATCATAGGCATTTCTTTAGCAACTGAAAAAGAAAGCAAGAGAATTCCATTTTCCAACATTGCAAATCCAATTATGTGAGTTATTAATTTTTTCTTTGTAGCCATGAAGAAAAAACTTATTATTATTGTTGAAATTGCTATTCCAAAATACAATGTAGATACATTTTTCAAATATTCGCTATGTATATTTGAAACAAGCAGACCGCCGAGGAAAAGAAAACTGGAGATTGCCAGTGAATAAAAATGCGGAAATCTTGGGTCAGAATCTCTTTTAATATTATTTTTGTCAGCGATGTGATTTAAAAATCCCGGAACTAACAGTGCTTTTACAATAAAGGTTTCCAATATCAAAAACAGAAGTATCGTTATTCCTTGTTCATGCCTGTAAAATATGGTAATGAGGCAAAGTAAAATCCCCTGTAATCTTAACATGTTAATTTGAGCCAGCGTTCTGCTGGAAACTGCCATATAAAGTATTGAAAATCCAAAAAGGAGAACTAGTAAAGTAATCAATTTAATCCTCCGTATAATCTTAAAAGTATCAGTGCCATTATTATCATTGCAACAGTTATTAGTATAAAGGTGTATTCTATGACGTGCGTTAATCTTAATC
>JAEZLC010000094.1 GCA_023435965.1 Cyanobacteria bacterium OH_CDB_58
CCTAACGGATTACAAGGTGTTATTATTGGTGCCTTTATTATATTTTATGCTTATATCGGATTTGATGCCATTTCTACGGCGGCAGAAGAAACAAAAAATCCTCAGAGAGACTTGCCTATCGGTTTAATCGGCTCTTTGGTTTTATGTTCATTAATATATGGTTTGGTAGCATTAGTCTTTACTGGGATTATTCCATACGGCTCCAGCGTGGATATGCATGCTCCTATTGCTCATGCCATGAAGATTGTTAATCAAAATGGCGTAGCAGGGCTCATCTCGGTTGGTGCGTTGGCGGGGCTGACTTCTGTACTGTTAGTTCTTCAATACGGCACGACAAGAATTCTATACGCAATGTCCAGAGATAATTTCTTTCCAAGTATTATGAAAAAGGTTCACCCTAAATATCAGACTCCTTATGTTATTACGTGGGCTTCTGCGATATTAGTTGTTATCGGTTCGTTATTTATGAATATGAATATTGCTGCTGAGCTTTGTATCTTCGGAACATTCACTTCATTCATAATTGTTTGTGTCGGAGTATTGCTTTTAAGAAAAACTGATCCTGATAGACATAGACCGTTCAGAGTCCCTTTCTGTCCGTGGTTGCCGCTATTGGGTATCGGCATTTGTTCTTATCTAATGATATCTGCGATGAAAGATCTAAAAACTTCAGCTTTATTATTCCCTGTTTGGATTTTGGTTGGTGTTGTAATATACTTTGCTTACGGATACCAGAAAAACAGAAGAGTTGAAGCTCAAATGGAACAGCAGGCGATAAAAGAAGAATCTGTTCAAGAAGAAGAGATTATACTTTAGTTTTATATATATCAATCCCAAATATAGTTAATTATAAAATTTCAAAGTTTTATAATAAGTATAATTGGGATTTTTATTGCATGTATAAAGTCAAAGATGATTCTAAAAATTTGATTGTATCGTTTGAGGAGCAAGATCTGTCGTCAGATGTCGTTTTGCATCTTAAAGAATTTCTTGTGGAAATGGCTCCTTGTAAAAGAATCGCTATTGATCTTGACAATATAATCACTGCACAAAATGAGTTTTTTAACATGCTTAGAGAGCTATCTGAAGCGAAAAAAATATCTTTGTTCAATATATCTGCTGATATAAATTTTCTTTTGTTCTTGATGAATTACAATCAGTACACAAGACTCTATTCAAGCGAAAACGATTTCCTTGAAGGGAAGCGAGAACTTGTAAAAAGAAACTTTAAATTTGCTTAAGTAAGTTTAATAAAACTTGGAAATTATCGGGTGGCGATATTCCACCAGGTTGATTGATTTGGAATCCACAACAATTGATGGAGGCAATATGTGCCATTTAAATATTGCTTTTTGAACTTTGTCAAAGAATTTTCTAATCCACTCTTCTTTTTGTTCAATTGATATATTTTGTTTTGTTTCATGCAAATATTCATGATTGATTAATTCTTCATATCCGTAGTTTAAATTTTCTGTTAACCAGATTATTTCATCTAAAAATTCGTACGGCATGTTTTCTTCTTCAGCAGTAACGGTTCTGGTTTTGTCACTACTTAGTTTCAATTCTGCACCCGGCGGTTTTTCTAAAATTGCTTTTGGAATCGCATTCTTTTTTTCCCTATGTGTGTTCATAAAGTCTGCAAGTGCGAACAGTTTTGTCTTTGTAACGTCCGCAATAGGTGCGAAACCGCCTGACATATCGCCGTTTATGGTTGCATATCCTATATAAAGTTCGGATTTGTCGCTTGTTGCTATAGGAAGCATTCCTTTTACTTCGTTTGCTATGCTCCAGAGAGTAGTCGCTCTCAATCTTGCCTGAACGTTTTCCATAGTAGTAGATTTTTCAAATTTATCCATTTCGATTTTATCAAAAATACTGGAAAGATCGTCTTTTATCATAGCTACTTCATCTGCAATGGGTGATTCAATGAAGTTGATTCCGAGATTTTCTGCCAGAATTTTGGCATCATTTTTGCTTTCTGCTGAGGTTATGGATGTCGGCATGGAAACTCCAAGGACGTTCTGTGGCCCGAGAGCATCAGCTAAAAGTACGGCGCACACAGATGAGTCCAATCCTCCCGACAAACCCAATGTCGCCTTTGTGAACCCTGTCTTTTTGAAATATCCTTTTATTGCACAGACTATACTTTGATAAGTTCTGTCGAGGTCGCTCTCATAATCAAGATTGAATCTTTTTATTTCCCCAAAGCTTTTTTCAAGTTCGTGAGGAAGGGGATTTATTATGCCTTTGTAGTTTTCGCTTATTATGAAATCTTCTTCGAAATATTTTCCTCTGACCGTTAATTCTCCATCGGGGCCGTAAATTCTTGAAGCACCTTCAAAGCAAAGATTATCGCCGTATCCTGCCTGATTTACATATATGTAGTTAACTGAATATTTTTTTGCCAAAGAAGAAAACAGGTTGTGTTTTAATCTTTCTTTTCTTGTTCGAGAAGGTGAATAAGAGCAGTTAATTATCGTTTGTGCACCTTTGTTTGCTATTTCTTGCACTGGATCTGTTTTATAAATAGGGTTTTCAAAAAAATCACAGTCGTTAAAGCTATCTTCACAGACTATGAGACCGATTTTCTCCCCTTTTATTTCGAACAGATCGGCGGTTTTATCTGCTGATTCAAAATAGCGATAATCATTGAATTCAGCGTAGTTCGGCAAAAGTATTTTTCTTGCCGTACCTAATTGTTTTGTATTTTGAAGTATCGCAACCGAGTTATAGTACGGTTTTTTGTTTTTTTCAAAATGAGGCTCCACATAGCCAACGAGGGCTGTTATTCCTTCTGTGAGTTTTTTGATTTCTTCCAGTTCTTTTAATTGTTCTTTTATTAATGCACTATGTCTTGTAAAAACATCGCCAAAAGGGTAGCCCAATAGTGCTAATTCGGGAAATACTATCAAATCGGCATTAATTTCTTTGGCTTTTTTGATATTATCTTTTATTAATTTAGCGTTGTGTGCAATGTTTGCGGCTATTGGATCTATTTGTGCCAGAACAATTTTAATCATAACTCTATAATTACATCCTGAAAAAAAATAATCAAAAGGTAATAGCTTTAAAAAATGTAAATTTAAGTTTTTTTAACTAAAAATTTACAAAAACAAAGAAATATATTTGTTTTTTGATTAAAATGATATTCTTATCTGTAAAAAATCTCTTCAAATTATTTAAAATCAAGAAAAATTATCATAATTTCTTGAACTTTAGATTTATTAATACTTTCGATGCATTTGACGTTGAGCTTTATGCACGGCATTATAGATGATGAAAAGGAAAAAATTATGCCAGAACAAAGAAAAAAACTTACAAAAGAAGAAATCAAGCAAATAGTAAAAGAAAAGAATGTTGAATTCATAAGGCTTCAGTTTTGTGATTTGAACGGTCAGGTCAAAAACATGGCAGTTCCAAGCTCTCAGCTAGACAAGGTTATGAACAACGAATGTATGCTTGACGGCTCATCAATCAAGGGTTTTAGAAACATTGAAACTTCTGATATGTATTTTTTCCCTGATCTGTCGACTTTTACCATTCTTCCTTGGAGAGAAGACAAGGACGAGGAGCTTAATGTAGCAAGGTTTATCTGTGATATCCACAATCCAGATGGGACGCCATTTGAGGGATGTCCCAGGTCGAATTTAAAAAGAGTTATTCAAAGAGCAAAAGAAATGGGCTGCATCATGAATGTGGGTCCTGAGGCAGAATTCTTCCTGTTTAAAAAAGATTCTGAAGGGAGACCAACAACTATTCCTCACGACAAGGCGGGTTATTATTCAGTAGCTCCCGATGATTTGGGCGAAGGAATAAGAAGACACATTATCAGAACTCTTGCAAAAATGGGCTTTGAAATAGAAGCAAGTCATCATGAGGTTGCTTCAGGGCAGCATGAGATCGATTTTAAGTACGCGGATGCACTTACTACTGCGGATAATATTTTAACTTTTAAATATGCGGTCAAGGCGGTTGCTTCTCAGCACGGTTTACATGCAACATTTATGCCTAAACCTATTTTCGGGATAAATGGCTCCGGTATGCACTGTAATATATCATTATTTCGAAACGGCAAAAATGCTTTCTACGACCAAGATAGAGCATATGGGCTGACAGAAGAAGCATTGTATAGCATAGGTGGGATTTTAGAGCATGTAAAATCCTTTACTGCAATAACAAACCCTCTGATAAACAGTTATAAAAGATTAGTTCAAGGATACGAAGCTCCGGTTTATCTGGCATGGTCTTTAGCCAATCGTTCCGCTCTAATTCGCGTGCCTGCAAAACGCGGAAATGCCACAAGAATAGAGCTTCGTTCTCCTGATCCTAGCTGTAATCCGTATTTGGCTCTTGCTGTTATTTTGGAATCTATTTTGGACGGTGTTAAGAACAAAATTAAGCCTCCTCTACAGGTAGAGAGCAATATTTATAAAATGGATGATAAAGAACGTAAGCGTGCAAAAATAGAAGCATTGCCGGGAAGTTTAATCGAAGCATTAGAACTTATGAAAAAAAGCAGCGTTGTAAAAACTGCTTTGGGCGAGCATATCTTCAATGAGTTTATTAACTCCAAGCGAAGAGAATGGGAGCATTATAGAACATATGTTTCGCCATACGAACTGAATTTATATTTGGAAAATTACTAAAGGAGTATATCGTGAGAATTACAGTAGCCGATTATTTAGCAAAAAGACTTAACCGACTGGGAGTTTGTGATGTCTTTGGTTTGCCGGGGGATTACAACTTCAATATTTTATACGCAATCGAAAACGCGGATGATATGAAATGGGTTAATTGCACAAATGAGCTTAACGCCGGATATGCAGCGGACGGTTATGCCAGAGTGAAGGGATTTGGAGCTGTTGTAACTACTTTTGGTGTTGGCGAGTTGAGTGCTATCAATGCAATCGCAGGTTCATACAGTGAAAGTGTTCCGGTAATGAAAATAGCAGGAGTTCCAGGTTCTGACATGATAGAGAAGAAAGCACTTTTGCATCATAATTTTCAAAAACCGGATTATTATGCGTTTGAAAGAGCATTTTCAAATGTGGTAGAAACAACGGCTTACCTCGATAAAGATAACGCAAAAGCGGAGCTGGACAGAATTTTTGAAGTCATGATAAAAACAAGAAAGCCTGTTTATGTTGCGATTCCTATGGATGTTTGCAAAATCGAAATTGATGCAGAAATTCCTGATGTTGAGATGGTAAGTGATTCAGACAACCTTGAAAAAGCGGTAAATCATATTGTAAGTGTGGTTAATAAATCGAAAAGACCCGTAATTATGGCTGATTTGCTCATAAAAAGATACAATTTATCAGCGGATTTGGAAAATCTTGTTGCTCAGACGAAGTTTCCGACAACTACTCTGTTAATGGGTAAAGGCTCTATTGATGAAACCAATGATTGTTTCATCGGTACAAACATGGGGAATGTTTCTTCTCAAACAACTCAGGAAATAATGAACCAATCAGACTGTGTAATTGCTTTTGGTCCGGTGTATGCCGACTTAAATACTGGTGGCTTTACAGTAATGCCGAATGATTCTTTCAAAGTGGACGTGCAAGCGGATTTTTGTGTTGTTGAATCGGTAAAATATAATGATGTTTGGATGAAAGATATTATAAAAGAGCTTACTGTCAGACTGGGACAAAATTCGCATTCAAATATCGGAAACTTCGGATATGAAATCCAAAAAGCTCAGGAAGAAAAACCGCTGGTTACGGATGATATTTTTGAGGCATTGCAAGGGTTTATAAAAGAAGATGATATTGTTTTTGTTGAGACAGGAATAATAAGTTTTCCTTCGGGATTGATAAAGCTTCCTAAAAACGTTTCTTTCAATACTCAAACGCTTTGGGGTTCTATTGGTTGGGCTACTCCGGCAATGTTCGGCGGTGCGATGGCGGATCGTTCAAGAAGAACAATTCTTTTCACGGGAGAAGGTTCTCATCAGCTTACGATGCAGGAAGTCGCAAATATGCTTCATCATGATATCAAGCCCATCATCTTGGTACTCAATAATTCAGGATATACTGTAGAAAGAGCTCTTTCGGACGATCCTATGGATAGTTTTAATGACATTACCCGTTGGGATTATTCAAAATTGCCGGGGATTTTTGAGGGCGATTATTGTTCTATTCAGGTGAGAACAAATGAAGAGCTTGCAAAAGCACTTATGCAAGCGGAAGTCGAGCAAAAGACCAAGCTATGCTACATAGAGCTTTTCACGGACAAAATGGATGTTCCAAAGGTGGTTACGCAGGTCATATCTAACATAAGAGATGCGAAAGCTTCTTCTAAAATACTAAAATAAAAATTATCAAGACTGGTACAATCATGCAGCTTTTTGAGGGCTGCATTTTTGTTTTATTTTTCTTCCTCAAAGAGGCTATTTTTAGCTGTTTTAGTCTTCAAAAATAATTGGTATTTTGTCTGATGAACTTTGGTTGAAAACGCTATATCTTGTAATGGAGAGCTATAAAAGTAGCTGAATTAAGAAAGTTGTGAAAGGAGTATGGTTATGTTCAGGAAAGACGGTGGCTGTCCTCATTGTGGCGACAGGAAGTTTAACAAGGTTAAGTTTGCTGATTCTGTTCACAAGAAGTTCCCTATAGACACGCCGGAGCACATCAAGGCTGCCTGGGACGCGATTCATGACAAACGTCATAATGAAAAGTATCCTAAGGAGGTCATGCAAGCGATGGAACAGAAAATCATCAATGCTTGGGTTCGCCATATAAGTATTGAAGGACCGCCGCAAAAAGTACAATAGAATAATTAAAAAGGCTATTAAATGGCCTTTTTTCTTTGTTAAAGCACCCTAAAGAATTTGAAATACTCGTAGGATTCGTCGAGCTTAAATGTTGTTTTTAACCTTTCAACCCCTTCTGATGCTCTGTATACGCTTTGAGTCCACGGATCCACTATGATCGCTTTGTTGCCCCAAGTGGCCGGTTTTTCGAAGTTGGCTCCCTGTTTCATGTTTACGACCAGGAACACATGATCGCTTGCCATTCTTGTTTTTGTATAGTCTTTGGATTTTATTGAAAGTGCCACCCTGTGGCAGTCGATACCTTTTTCGAGCAATCTGTATCTCATAAGCTCTACGAGTTCTCTGCAGTTTGCCCCTTTATGCTTTCTTATTAGTTGTTTTAGTATTTTGTAGTCTTTATCTTCGTTTAATGTGTATAAGTTGTTGAAGTCTTCTCTGAGTTTGATTATTCTTTTGTACAGGTTTTTGCTTTTGCTTATGTAATTTTCGGGAGAAAAGTTGCTTTGGTTGCAGTTTTTATAAAAAGTGTCAAATTTCAGGTCAAATTTTGTAGACGAAGGAATGTCTTTGAATTCAAGACAAAGCTGGCGATTTAGTTTGTCGAGTTCTCTTAAACCAATCGTCGCAGAACAAAACGATATACTATTACGACCATTAACATGCATGGTGTTATAAAGGCTTGTAAAGCAAAAATTTGCTAAACAAATAAAAAATGAATAATGATATTGAAAAATAGGTTTTTTTATTGTATATTTCATGGTACGAAGATGGCGGGTGTCGTCAAGTGGTTAAGACCTCGGTTTGTGGTTCCGATATTCGTGGGTTCGAGTCCCATCATCCGCCCCATTTAATAAAAGAGTCCTGTAATAGGGCTCTTTTATAATATTTTACAGGGTTCGAGCATTTCTTACCATATAATAAAACTAATAGGGAGTTGGGCAATGAGCAATGGTATAAAACCAACAAAACATATTTTGGCTTATATTGATTTTCTTGGAACTAAAGAAAAAATTCAGAATGATATAGATAATCAGCACCTATTATTTTTAAAAAACTTATATGAATATATAAACAGAGAAATTAAAAAGAATAATGAAAAAGACGAAACAATTTTTAAAAATATAAAAATAAGGAGCTTTTCAGATAATGTCCTTTTTGCTGTTTCTGCCAATTGCAATCAAATGCAATTAAATTATGCTTTGGGTGAATTTATTAGAATTTGCTCCAATATACAAGTTAAAGCATTGAAGCAAAATATTTTAACGCGAGGTGGGATATGCATAGATAACGTGTATATAAATGATAATCTTGTCTATGGTTCAGGATTGATTAGGGTATTAACTTTAGAAGAAGATGTGGCTCATTATCCTAGAATAATAATTGATGAAAAATTATGTCTCGAATGCGAAAAGTATATTTTAAGTAATAAGAATACAACAAAAGACCAAGACAACATAAGCTATATAAACTCTTATAATACATTGCATCTGGAAAAACCAGAATTAATTGAGTGTAAATATTCTCTATTAGAACAAATACAAAAATACAAAAACAATATAAAATTTATGTCAAAAATTGATTGGGCTATACAATACCATAATCGATATATTGACGAAAGCTTAAACAAAAATTCCGATTTGAAAATTACTATAAATACCCCATCAGAGGTAAATGAGGAGATAATTAAAGCGCGAAATTTAATGAAAGAATTTAAGGAAATTCAAGACCACAAAACTAATATGAATATTGAATATAAACAAGGAAGATTATTTTAAATTTTAATATAAAATTCAATTCTTTCACAAAGTAAAATAATATCAACTATTGT
>JAEZLC010000111.1 GCA_023435965.1 Cyanobacteria bacterium OH_CDB_58
GCAATAGGACCTCCGACTTTCCAAGAAAGAAAATTGTTATTCCTTCTTGAGACATAGCCTATTCTTTGGATTGCAGACATTAAGTCTCCTCTGGCCGTACCGAAATATACTGGTGATGCTACTATAAAGCCTTTTGTATTTTCTGATTTCAGCTCTTCAATTATTTCGTTAACTCCGTCATCGTTGTAGATGCATTTACCTAGTTCGGCGCATTTTTGACAGGCAATGCAGGAGTGAACGTTTTTTCCTTTTAAAGATATTATTTGGGCTTCCAAGCCTTCTTCTTCTATCGATTTTTTGCACTCTGCCAAAACTTGTTCGCAGTTAGACTCTTGTCTTGGACTAACGGTTAATAATATAACTTTTTTCATAAATCATCCTTTTCTATAAATTATAACTCTTTTTTGAATTATATGTAATTATTTTATGTTGTAGTTATTAGAAAAGGCAAGGGGTGTGATTTTCTTAAATGTTATATATATCTTTCATGCTTATAATTTTGTTTATAGAATCCTGACAGGGGAAGTTATATGTGGATTTTGATTGTATCCTTTTTAGTGCTGCATTCAATTTTGATAATGCTTCTTCTGCCTTGTAGTATTCAGAGTGTTTTTCTCTTCCCTTTGCTATTTTCTTGGCACCTTTGCATAGTCCTTCAAGGGTATTTTCCGAAAACCATTTTTTTAAAATATGAGAAATTATCTCTTCGCTATGATTATTTTTTAAAGTATTAATAACTTCTCTGTTATCATCTGATAGTTGTTTTGCCACTAACATATCTTTTAGACATTTTAGTTCTTGGATCGTCTCTTTTTCTGAAGTTTTTTCCTCGTCAATCAAAAATTTGTCAATGAAAAACATTGCTTCTTCAGTTCTGTTTAGCCTTATGCAGCAAGCTATCAATACAAATATGTCATTTACTTGTCTAAAAAATATATTCTCTGGTCTTTGATATTTAGTCAGATGAAAAGCCATTGCCGCTTCATAAATTTCTTTTGTGCCTTCTTGAGTTTTGTATTTTTCGAAAATCTCCTCATTTGAGACATTATGCTTTTGATACTTGTATAATTTATAGTTATAAGGAATAGCTGATAATTCGGGTATCACTATCTGGAAAGTCGGGAATCCGAGAAAAGAATAATCTTTTATGTATATATCTTTACTGTATTCTAAACATCTTTTTGCAAGATTTAGCATTAGCTCTTTGTTTGATAGTGATTCATCAAGCCAGATTGATGTGTCAACTTCCCAAGAGGGATCTGCTGAAAAATATTCATCAGGAAATATCCCGCATCCAAAACGAAGATGGTTTTCGATGTTAATCACAAAGTTTTCTTTGTTAAAAGACTCCGCTTTTTTCTCCCTTGCACAACTCATATGCTCAAAGAAACTTTTTTTGTCTTCAAAATTTATTCCCTGAGCTGCTTCCGTAAGGCATCTCTCTATAGCAATTGGCAAAGAAGGGTGTGCACCAAAAGAAACTAAATATTTTTTTGAGTCTTTGTGAAAAATGTTTGTAGCTACAACCGGGTACTTTTTCCCTAAGGAACAGTCTTTTACTTCGACTGTAAATCCTAATTCTTCCAGATAATCGATTAATCTTTTAATGTCTTCATATTTTTCGTAAATTTCTTTGTCTATAGTTGGAGGAGTGAGCTTGTTATTAAGTATTTCTATTACTGAAGCTCTTTCAAAAACCTCTGAAAATCCCTGGACCAAGGCTTCTTCTTTTGTATTGCCAGCACACATGCCGTTTGACCCTTGCAATTCTCTTATGATAGAGTGTGGCAATAAAATGCTCTTACCCTCCCTTAAGCTATAGTATGGAGATACGATAATCGATTGATTGTCTATGTGCTCAAAGCAAAAATTTATAACTTCTTCTTTCGTCATTAATTTTTGTACTTCATTATTAATAAATGATTTTTTTATAAATGTTAAAAAATCTCTTTCAATAAAATGGTTGTTAAGTTTCTTCATTTTTTCTTTAGAAAACTCTGAACTTTCAGGCTCTGTCAAAACTTGTTTCATTTTAAATGCTGGAAGTAATCTTAACCATATGCCTGTTTGTATCCGCTCTATTAGCTCTCCGTAGGCACTAGCGAGCGCATATTCGATAGATGTGTTTTTCCCCGCTACACTACACATTAATATGCCAAAAACAGACAACTTTAGTGAATAAAATGTCGAAAAAGCAGGATTAAAGTGTTTTGTCCAACTTTCAGTTGCAATTATATCGAGCCCTTCGAGAATCGTACGGATTTTTGATACCGTCGCAATCGGGTTCTTATCTTTCTTTTTTGAATACATTTTCAACTAACTCTAATAAATAATTAAATAACACTTAACACAATAATATAGTAAAAATTATTTTATTTCAATCATTTAAAAAGGGTACCGATATTAGGTACCCTTTTAATCTTTAAACTTCGATATATTCTTTTAAGCGTTTGCTTCTATTTGGATGTCTTAGTTTTCTAAGAGCTTTTGCTTCGATTTGTCTAATTCTTTCTCTTGTTACGCCAAATAATTGACCAACTTCTTCAAGAGTTCTTTGTCTTCCGTCATCCATACCGAATCTTAATCTTAGAACGTCTCTTTCTCTAGGAGATAATCCGCTTAAAACTTCCGCTAAGTCTTCTCTTAAAAGCTCTTGAGCAACAGTTTTAACTGGAGCATCGGCATCTTTGTCTTCGATAAAGTCGCCTAGTCTTGAGTCTTCTTCTTTTCCAATAGGAGTTTCTAAAGAAAGTGGTTCTTGAGCAACTTTGATAATTTCTCTTAATTTGCTGATAGAGATGTTCATTTCAGTTGCAAGTTCTTCTTCTGTTGGTTTTCTTGAAAGTTCTTGAGCTAATTTTCTTGTTACTTTTTTAAGCTTGTTTATTGTCTCAACCATGTGAACAGGGATTCTTATTGTTCTTGCCTGATCAGCGATAGCTCTAGTGATTGCTTGTCTAATCCACCAGGTCGCATATGTAGAGAATTTGTATCCTCTTTCGTGGTCAAACTTTTCTGCCGCTCTGATTAGACCAAGGTTTCCTTCTTGGATAAGGTCTAGGAATAGCATTCCTCTGCCAACATATTTTTTTGCGATACTAACAACAAGTCTTAAGTTTGCTTGAACTAGTTTTCTTTTTGCAATAGCTCCAGCGTTTCCGCCTTCAATGATCTTTCTTGCAAGTGAAATTTCTTGTTCGCCTGTTAAAAGTTTGATTCTTCCGATTTCGCGAAGATACATTCTTACAGGATCATCTATAGATATTCCTCTTGGAAGAAGTACGTCTTCGTGAGGAACGTCTGCATCTTCTTCGATGATTTCTGAAGTAAAGATGTCTTCATGTTCCATAGACTCTATGATTTTAGAGCGATCCGCACCCATCATAACGTCAATATTTTCACCGATAATTGCTTCAGGTTGAGAGATCAAAGGCACATCTTGATCATCTGTAGCTGTAACACTCATTTCATCCTCTTCAATTACGCTGATTGTTGACATTCCTGAAATTCGTTTTCTGCTCATTAAATTATTCTCCAGTCTTTGCTAGTTTATTTCTAATTTTTTCTCTGAGTTGCATTTGATATTGCATAGATTCCAAATCGTCGTCATTGAGCTCTTTATATTTTTGTCTGAGTTGCTTTTTCTCTTGATTAGAATGGAATTGCTCTATTTTTTGTACATTTTCGTACACGACAGCTTTAAAATCTTTTTCAGATAGGTTTTTAAAGCTTTCTGACAAATATATCAAATCCGTTATGATTTCTTTAATTTCGTCGTCCTCAGCAAATTGAGTGTACAGGGTACCAATTAATTTTTCTACATTATTTACCTGACATATCAATTTGTCAATTGTATTTCTGAGAACATTTAACTTTTCATTATCAAATTTTACGTTTTTAATTATATTTGAGAGAGTACTAAAGTCTAAATGACTTTCATCTATTAAATAAAGACTCAATAAATTTTTTTGCCCCTTTTCAGAGATATTTGAAGTTTTTGTTACAATTTGATTTTTTATCTCAATTGGTGCGTAATTTACACTTTTTCCCTTGCTAATCTCCTTCGACAACGCTACTTCATCCACTTCAAGCTGAGTTGAAACCAGCTTTATATATTCATTTTGAACTATATTATTCTCTATTTCCTCGAGTATTGGGATGATTTTTTTAACTAATTTAGCTTTTTCAACAGGAGTTGAAATCTCATTTTTCTCTTTTAAAACCTGATTTAATTGAAAATCTATAAGCAGAGGTGCGGAATTAACGTGTTCTTTATACGATTTAATTCCGAATTCTCTAATATATTCGTCAGGATCTTTCCCTCCTAGTGGAGAAACTACTCTTATCTCACAGGAATACTTGTCTTGAGACAAAGAGGTGTAGTTTTCATCAAATTGTTTTATGTTGCCAAGCCCTGAGAATACTTCCTTTATTGTTTCAGCACCTCTTTCAGTTGCCTTAATTCCCGCTGAGTCAGTATCAAACGCCAGATATATGCGTCTGGATTGGCTGTATTTTGCGATCAATTTTATATGATCTGTAGTTAGCGAAGTTCCGCAAGAGGCTACGCAGTTTTTGAGTCCGGCTGCTTGTGCAGAAATAACGTCAAAGTAACCTTCCATAATAATTATCGCGTCTTCTTCTTTTATAGTGTCTTTTGCTGTATCTATTCCATACAGTATTCTACTTTTATTGTAGAGAACAGTATCGGGCGAATTCAAATATTTTGGGTTTTGTCCTTCTTCGGTTGCTCTTGCCCCAAACGCAACTATAGTGCCAGATTCATCTGTGATTGGGATCATAATCCTATTTCTGAACCTGTCAACGTAACCTTTTTCTTGTTCTCTTTTAATTATTAACCCTGCTGCTTCAAGTATTTCTTTATCGAACTTGCCGCTTAGGTGTTCTTGAAGTGATTCGTAACCTTTTGCAGAGTATCCGATTTTATATTCTTTTATTGTTTCTTCGCTTATCCCTCTTTTTGTGAGATATTCTAGGGCACTTTTGGCGTCAGGCCTTGTAAACAAATTATCAAGATAGTACTGAGCTGTTTCTTTAAGTGCTTGTTTTATTTTTTCTTTTTTTTCTCCAGAGTCCTTACTGTTATTATATGTTTTGGGTAATTCAATCCCGAAAGACTCGGCTAATTCTTTTATAACTTCGTTGAATGATTGGCCGTTTGTTTTCATCATGAAGCTTATTGCGTCACCGCCTTCTCCGCACCCGAAACATTTATAGATGCCTTTTTGCGGATTTACCGAGAAAGAGGGTGTTTTCTCCTTATGAAAAGGGCAGCAACCCCAGTAGTTTGCGCCAGATTTTTTAAGAACAACCCTGTTTTGGACAACATCTATTATGTCCAGTCTGTTTTTTATTTCATCTATTATCTCTGAATAAGTTCTCTCACTCATTTTGTGTTTATAGTCCATTCATTGTTGCGAGTTTTAAAAGAAAGTCATCTTGATTATGCATTATTAAAGGTTTTGGCAGGAATACGTCTTCGAATTTTATGAGTGCATATCTGTCGGTCATCCCCGATATATAATCTGAAGCGGTTCTTTCTATGACAATTTCGTTCGGCGAGTCAAATTTTTTGTTAAGTATGTCGCAATAGTAATAAAATAGCTGTTTTACGACGTTTTTGGCTTTGTTCTCTTCTGATTTTGCAATCGGATTTAGGTATACGTTTTCAAACATCCATTTTCTTAGTTCGTTCAGGTAAAAAGCACATTCCTCAGACATCTTTATCTCAGGCTTATCAAAGCTGTTCTCTACAATATCATACACCATTTGAGATAAACGTTGTTTTCTTGAATTAGAAAAATATTCCATGCAATTTTTTGGAAGATTTTTTTCTTGAATAACGCCAGCTCTCAGTGCATCTTGGATATCATGATTTATGTATGCAATTCTATCGGATATTTTGACTATTTGCCCTTCCAAGGTGAAAGGAACATCTTTTCCAGTGTGATTAAGTATTCCATCCAGTGTTTCTTCAGTGAGATTCAGGTCTTCTATGTGTGTTACCACTCTTATGCTTTGTTCGTTGTGTTTATAGCCTTCTTGCATGATTTCGTTCAAGACGTATTCTCCACTGTGACCGAAGGGAGTGTGTCCCAAGTCATGTCCTAGAGCGATAGCTTCTGTTAAATCTTCATTCAAATTTAATGCTTTAGAGATTGTTCTTGCAATTTGAGAAACCTCTAATGTGTGCGTCATCCTTGTACGATAGTGATCATCATTAGGAG
>JAEZLC010000116.1 GCA_023435965.1 Cyanobacteria bacterium OH_CDB_58
ATTTATTAGAACGGCAAGTATTAGCGGTAATATCGCCAATATGGGGACTGCACCGAACAAATATATAAAGGTATTGATAATAACTTCGTAGAATTCTTTTGATTTTAGCAATGTCGTATAATTAGAAAGCCCTATCCAAGAAGGGTTATATATGTCGTGCGAAAAATCTTTAAAGCTTAAAATTATTGTTTCCACAAAAGGTATAAAGAAAAACAGCAAAAGTATTACCAATGCCGGCAATAAAAACAAATACGGAACATATTTTTTGTAATAACTATACAAATACTTTACCCGATTAGGTTAGATACAAAAAACATTATAAATTATATATATTAATATAAAATCCTTTAAATCCAGTATCGCAAATAACTTAGAAGTTTTAGATTACAAAATTGCTCATTATATGGCAATATTTTACTCGCAAATGTTTTTATATATATAGGTAGGAGATTTTATGTCTAATTTATTATACAAGTTAATTAAACTGGTATTTGATGCTCAAAGCAAGTTTTATAAAGCTAAGTATCAAAACCATTCAAATATGGCGTTTACAACATCAACAACAAAAACAGCAATGAACGGTGCTTGCACGCTTAAGCTAAATTCAAAAACCGAAGAAAACAAAAGAAAAGTAGACTTGGGTGCAAAAGAACTAATAAAAAGAAACATTAAAACTCCTGAAAAACTTTTAGAATTTGTTCAAACAAAAGGCACTAAAGTATACAAAACTGCTAAAGCGGATACTATACTTAGAATTATAGGAGAAGAAGAAGGATTTATTACTCCACAAGAAGGAATTAAAGCACTTTACCTAAATTTTCTAATAGGAATATTGGTAGAAAACAAGTTAAACATTTCATTAAAAACAAAAGAGATGTTTTTACTAAGAGACTTGCCTGTAGACATCTACATAATGTCTCATCAATTCCATAAATGGTACGGATTTAAGATGAAGTTGCCCGGTTATGACTTTGAAACACAGAAAAAATTCAAAAAACTATATAAAACGCTCGACGATACAGAAATCAAACAATGTTCTTTAGGAGAAGTTATTTCTCTAAAAGAAGCTGTTGCCAGAAATGTTGAATCGATTGACTTTGTCGTAAGTCTTGCAAGAGAGTACGAAGGCTCTAAAAAATCTTTAGAAAAAATCAAAACCAAAGCCGGAGCCAGCGTTTAATAAACATTTGTAAAAAAGCTTAACCAAATCGGTATACTTACTGACTTGGTTCTAATGCCTACAATCCTTAGCTATCACAAATTTCATCCAATAGAAGTAGTTTTTATTGTTGCGTTATCTAAGAAATAGCCTTACAATTAACTTATATTATTAGGAGAAAATTAACAGTTACTAAACTGTTGTTAGAGAATAGTTAAAGGAGAAGAGAATGACTTATCTAGACAAATTCTGCAAGTCAATGAAGTCAATGTGGCTAATGCTCTTTACATTGCCATTCATTGCTGCTCCTGCTTTCGCTGGGGAAGCGAATCTGGTTGTTCCAGATATTGCAGGTGCAAATCCATTCTACTTCCAGCTCTTACTGGCTGGGATCGTAGTTTCTGTACTAGGTCTACTTTGGGGACTTAAAGCTTTTATCGACGTGAAAAAACTAAAAGCTCACCAATCTATGGCTGAAATCGGAAACTTGATTTTTGAAACTTGTAAAACTTATCTTATTCAACAAGGTAAATTTTTATTGGTTTTAGAAGTTCTTATCGCTATATGTATCGGGTTCTACTTCGGTGTATTACAGCACATGGGACTTCATGAAGTATTAACTATCTTAGGATGGTCAGTTGTAGGTATTTTAGGTTCATACGGTGTAGCTTGGTTCGGAATCAGAATGAACACTTTAGCTAACGCTAGAACAGCTTTCGCTGCATTGGAAGGCAAACCACTTAATATACTTAATATCCCGTTAAAAGCTGGTATGAGTATCGGTGTACTTCTAGTAAGCGTTGAGTTAATAATGATGCTTATCATCTTACTATTTGTACCTGGACACTTGGCAGGTGCTTGCTTTATCGGTTTCGCTATCGGTGAATCTTTAGGAGCATCAGCTCTTCGTGTTGCCGGTGGTATTTTCACAAAAATCGCTGATATAGGTTCAGACTTGATGAAAATCCAATTCGGAATTAAAGAAGATGATCCGAGAAACCCTGGTGTAATCGCAGACTGTACTGGAGACAATGCTGGCGATTCTGTAGGTCCTACAGCAGACGGTTTTGAAACATACGGTGTAACTGGTGTTGCGCTTGTAAGCTTTATTCTTCTAGGCGTCTTTAAAGACCACCAAATCGTGTTGTTAACTTGGATTTTCGTAATGAGATTCCTTATGATCATCACTTCAGTTGTTGCATACTGGTTGAACGATTGTGTTAACAAAATGTTCTATGCAAACAAACCAAAACTTGATTTTGAAGCTCCATTAACAAACCTTGTATGGATTACTTCAATCTTATCAATATTAATGACATTCGGCGTAAGCTACAAATTACTTCAACCAATGGGCGGAAACCTGTGGTTAGTACTTTCAATCATTATCAGTTGCGGAACACTTGGTGCAGCACTGATTCCTGAATTCACAAAAGTGTTTACTAGTCCAAAAGCTAAACATACTTTAGAAGTTGTAACAGCTTCAAGAGAAGGCGGTGCTTCATTAACAATTCTATCCGGTCTTGTTTCTGGTAACTTCTCTGCATTCTGGATTGGTATGGTAATTGTATTCTTAATGGCTATTGCATATGCTGCAAGCACACATATTCCTGAAGCGGTAATGGTGTATTCATCAGTATTTGCTTTTGGTCTTGTTGCTTTTGGATTCTTAGGAATGGGACCTGTCACAATCGCTGTAGACAGCTACGGCCCTGTAACTGACAATGCTCAATCTGTATATGAATTATCTTTAATTGAAGAAATTCCTGATGCAGCAGCAAAAATTAAAGAAGAATACGGTTTTGAACCTGACTTTGAAAAAGCTAAAAAATATCTTGAAGAGAATGATGGTGCAGGAAACACATTCAAAGCAACATCAAAACCTGTACTTATCGGTACGGCAGTTGTAGGGGCTACAACAATGATCTTCTCGCTAATCCTAGTAATCAAAGACACTTTAGGAATTCAACCTGAGGCAATTCTTAACTTACTAAACCCATACACATTACTTGGTTTATTAACAGGTGGTGCGGTAATTTACTGGTTCTCAGGTGCGTCAATGCAAGCTGTTACAACTGGTGCTTACAGAGCAGTAAAATTCATTAAAGAAAACATAAATCTTGAATCTACTGAAAAATCTGCTAACGTAGAAAATTCAAAAGAAGTAGTTAAAATATGTACAGTATACGCTCAAAAAGGTATGTTTAACATATTTATCGCTCTATTCTCTTTTGCATTGGCATTAGCTTGTCTATCAGCACCTACAGCTAATTCAGCACTTCCAGTATCATTCTTCGTAAGTTACTTAATAGCCATAGCGGTATTTGGCCTGTTCCAAGCTGTATTTATGGCTAACGCTGGCGGATGCTGGGATAACGCGAAGAAAATTGTTGAAGTTGACTTGAATGAAAAAGGTACTGACCTTCACGACGCTACAGTAGTTGGTGATACAGTTGGTGACCCATTCAAAGATACATCATCAGTTGCTATGAACCCAATAATTAAATTCACAACATTATTCGGTTTATTGGCAATGGAGATATCTATCAACGAATCATTCAGAGCATTTGCACCAAAAGTAGGAATTGTCCTTCTTGTAATTGCCTTAATCTTCGTAGTTAGATCATTCTACTCGATGAGAATACCTACTGATAAATAATTAATGTAGAGTATAAAGAAAAGCCGCTTAAGAAATTAGGCGGCTTTTTTATTAGCTCAAAAAAGGAGCTATCAAGCTCCTTTTGAATATTATGTTTATAATCAATTTGAAGAATTAATAATCTTCACTTGAAGTATCATCTTCATCATCTAACGAAGATAAATCTCTTGAGGAAGAAGTGTCAAATTCTTCAGGAAGAAGCTCAGGATCGGGCCAAAGAGTTGTTTCATCATATCTTGATGCATTTAAATTTTCA
>JAEZLC010000120.1 GCA_023435965.1 Cyanobacteria bacterium OH_CDB_58
AATATCACCTTCTAGTCCGTGAACGGCCAAGTTCATTTTCCCAAGGTTAATAGTGGTTTTGTTTTTTTCTTGGCCATAAAATGTAGCAGCATCTTGTGGGTTTTTTTGCATTTGCTCAATAAAATGAGCACTTTGAACAAACATACCACCTGAACCGCAAGCTGGGTCTAAAATTTTTCCGTGCTCTGGCTCTATTACATTTACTATAGTTTGAACCAATGACACAGGAGTAAAAAACTCTCCACTATCGTGTGCACCTTGATTTGCAAATCCAGTAAGAAAATATTCATAAATTCTACCAAAAATATCACCATCTGTTTTTTTAAGTGCTGGATCGTTGAATGTTAACAACAATTCTTTTAAAACCTTTGAATCAATCTCTGTATATTCACTCTTTGGTAAAACACCTTTTAAAATTTCACAATCATCTT
This sequence comes from Cyanobacteria bacterium OH_CDB_58, assembly GCA_023435965.1. GTDB lineage: Bacteria > Cyanobacteriota > Vampirovibrionia > Gastranaerophilales > Gastranaerophilaceae > JAEZOG01. The sequence goes on from JAEZLC010000120.1 coordinate 432, forward strand.
CAATCAACTGCATCGCATTTGTTATTTTTTCAGCAATTGTTCCATCATCAGGTAGGTTAACTAAATAATCAAATTGAGCTTCTTCTCTCAAAAATATAGCCGCCTTACCTGAAAAGTCTTCTTTAGTTAATGGTCTTACAACACCACCTCTACTTGGCAACGTTGCTTCAATCTCTTTTTTTACTTTTAGATATCTGCTATAAGCGTGACGTAAAAAAATCAAGCCCATTACAGGCATAAAGTATTCATTACTGGCATATTCACTGTTTGCACGTAAATTATCAGCACTGCTCCATAGCCTTTTTTCGATAGCTTCTATATTTTCTAATTGAGACATATTCTACTACTCCTATGAACTTCATTTTACAATGAAATTCGAATTAATAAAACTCAAATTAAAAGAATAAAATAAACCACTAGATCTTGAATTATTTACTATACATGCTACCATCATAAAAAAGAGCAGATAGCTGTAACTATCTGCCCATAAAGTCTCAAAGTAGACTTTTAGCCTCTTGGCGGATAAGGGTCATTTCCATATGAGTTACGAGCTCGGATTTGACCTTTTGCGTTATGGATAAACAATTCAGAGTTTTGATTAACAGCAAATTGTTTCCCAGCGTTGATGGCTTGTGCTTGAGTCTCTGTACGGACAGTAGCTCTTGAAGCACCAGCAGCTTTAACCTGCCAACCGCCATCTGGGTGTGGTGTTACATGTTGATTAGACATGATTTATTCCCCCTTAGGTGTTCTAAATAGTAGAAAAGTACACCTATAAAAACTCCCCTACCCCATTAGTGTATAAAATACACCTATCTTTATTATGACAGTTTTTGTTAAGATTTCAACCCTAATAATAATACTTACTAAAAAAATTAACAAACATATTATTTCTTGGAAAATTTCATTTCTATTAAAAGTTTCCCGGCTGATTTAATCAATAATGTTCTCATCTCAGGGGGTGGAACCTCGGATTTTTCAATCTCCCTCAAGAGTTCCTCATATTTTTTTTGTTTTTCTATTGGCACTATCTTTTCATAAAGGTTAAAAAAATTATTCCCTGGGATACGTGATTTCCAATTAACAACTAATGCAGAAAGCATGGGTAAATCATGTCTATGACAGAATATTAAAATAACTCCTAAAGCTTCATCTAAAAATTGTGCAGCATCTCTATCTTTCAATGCTTTTTCTGCAAGATCACCATATGTAATCTTTTTATTTTTTTCACCTTCGTTTTCTTTTATTTGAACCAAAACATCATATAGTTTAGGAACAAAATCTAAAATTGTTTTGTTATCCATTGTTTACTCCTTCTTAATTTATCTTGTATTTAATTATTTGCGTTGTATTAATTCGATTTTCATCCAAGCAAGCTTCCTAACTTGTTTTTCTTGTTTTTTGTTGAAAAAAGTCAACAAAATCAACAATAATCTTTAATAACATGGTTATACTTTTTAGCATTTGTATTTAATCAAACTAGGCATTACGGAGCCAGCTTCCAGCAACCGAGATGTATGTCTTTGATATTTGTTATATAAATGCACGAAACAGTTGCTGGAAATTGACGGTATTAATGTCGGAAGTTATGTCTCTGATAATAACTAGCGGTAATTATTTGTTAAACTAAAAAACTATAAAAGAAACGGTAGGCTTGATATATAAGTGTTTTTATAGTTTAAAATCTAAAAAACAGAAGCTACAATATACTATCTATAAATTTTAAAGATCAAACGAAGGTGATAGCTCTTTTGCTTCAGAAAATTGTTGATTTTGTTCTTCCTGTTCTTCAGATTGAACCATTTCACTTGAAAAATTATTCTGTACGGCTGTTACTTCCGCTTTTTTGTCTTCTAGCCATATCTCAATAGTATTCCTATAGGGCGTATAATCCTCATATACCTCACAGCCATCTAGGTGAGCTAGTTCACTTACCATTGCCATAAAATTAATAAAATTGTCTCTAAGTTTCTTGCGACCTACACCTATTTCTTTGTAGTATTTATGTATAAATTCTGTTTTTTTAAATCGTTTACCTTTGTTACAGTAGAGAATACTGTACATTTTGCCATACTCATCATCTTTTAACGGCTTATAATTCAAGAAGCTAGTTATATCGCTGGACAGAAATTCAACAGTATCCTTTGCCATTAAAGCATCCTCTATATAAATTTGTTTATCGTCAGGATGAGAAATACAGGCATATAAGCAAGCTATATTCAGAACTTTTAACTCTCGACTTAGTATTTCCTTTTGCAAAATAGAGTTTGCTTCTGCATTTGCCTTTAATGCTAATTCATTTTTGTATGGGTATATGACTTGGTCAAGGGTATCCTCTCTAAAATTAAAAACAGAATTATCTTCAATCTTCTCAAAAATTTCAAAATATCTGTCAGAAAGCTCTTTTGCTTCTTGATAAATTAATTGCAATTTCTGACGTTGTTCTGATGGATTCACTTGGGCAATTGTACAAAATGGTTGAAAAGCAAAGAATGCCCTTCTAGCTAGACCCATTTCTAGCATTGGTCTAATTGTATTATTTAAGTTGGATGCCATCTCTGAAGGGTCGGACAATCCTAAAAAACTAATTGGAATATCAGTTATGTTGTCCACTTTGTCAGCACTTTTTATTGATTTAGCGTCAAAATCACCATCGTAACAGCTAAAAATACATTTTAAGAATTTTTTCCCCTCTGGTCCTGCTAACATATATGCAAGTTCTGATATTCTTATAAATATTGATCCAACATTTTGTTTTGACAAGACATGTGCATCCAAGAAAATACCTTCAGGAGTGGCATTGTTTGTCTGTATTGTAATCTTACGCAATGCTTTTAATTCCTTATTTCTGGCTTTCAGATCACTTGCATATTTTTCCTTAATTTTCTGTTTTTCATCTTCATAGATTTTTTGATAAGCATCTTCTATTGAAGATAAAATTTTATTAAAAACGTATTTATCCAAATCTTTTAGAGATTTATCTTTCCCAGCACCACTTGGTGCAAGTAAAATAAGGTAAGCATTTATGGATCTAACGTTTTCTAATTCCTTAAATTTTATTCTTTTAAAATTTAGCACTTGCGTTGTTTTTGCAAGCCCACAAGCTAACTGTACAGATTCCTTAAGGCTAGGATGTAAGCCCTCTATAATTTTTGTTGTTTGATTTATAATCTCTGGCACATTTCTATTTTGTTGATTACTCACGCTCATTTGTTTTCTCCTCTTAATTTTGTTATTACCTGTAATACTAATTTTTTATACTGATTCGCTTCAGTTGTGCTGTCTTTTGTTTCTCTTAATATCTGAAAGAAACTTCTCATGTTCTGTGAAATATCCTTATTGGAAGGTAAGTCACAATTAATAAGAATATATTTTTTAATAATCTTTGGATCTTGATTGCATTCATTCCAAATCGCAATCACTCCTTTTTGCTTTATAAAATCATTAACTTTCATTTAAAACACCTCTGCATTTTTCATTCCAACAACTTCTTCAAACTTACTTGCAACTGGGTTTTTATCTGTATAAAGAACATCATTCAAAGTAATGACTTTTTGATTTAATTCAAATGCCGATCTCATATCTGCAAATTTTCCAATATGTCTTTCTACACGCAAAACATTCTTTTTCTTTTCAAGAGTATCTAAGCCGATAGTTTGAATATAGGCTGAATCTCCGTTTCTGTTTAAAGTAGCGAGTTGTTTTTGCTTATCATAGATGACGAGAGAATCTTTATGAGACTTGGATATATGTGGAAAAAGAAGGCCAGAAGTATTATATTTTTTTACATTACATTTTCTGTTCAACTCTGAATAATAAGAAATTGCATAAAGAGTTTTTGCTTTATCTTCAACCTCTATATCCGTTGTAACGTCAACATATAAAACTTGCGAAGATAAAAGATCATCGATAGACGTAAATTTTACAAAAGAAGAATCTTGGATTTTCTGAAAAGCTAATTCTATATTATTTGCATCTAATAATCCAAGATATCCTTTATCTGCTACTATCTTGCCTGTATAATCTAATAATATACCTTTTGGAGTGAGATTTACTGCATTAAGTCCTAAAACTTCATTTAGCAAGCATTTCGGCACTATGCCTCCGTCTGTATCTAGTATTTCTCCTGTCACTTTGTCTTGTTTAAGTACTGGTTCAAAACATTCCTCGTTCAAATAGGTAACGTACTCACCTGGTACCAGCTGCTTTATGCGATCTAGCGTTATAGTTGTCATCTTTTCCTCTTTCTTTTCTATTGATATTAATAATGGTTATAAAGCCCACTCGACTTGAGTTTAAGCAGATTGGTACCAGTATCTACTTTAGAACTCAGCCAAGTTATAGCTTATAACTATTGCTTTACTTCAACGTTTTACGTTGAATTTGAATTTTATTAAGTTGTTAATATACGATTGCTGAATTTTAATATTTTTATTTTTTGTTTGGACGTTTTTTTAACGGTGCACCATCTAATAACCATTTATTAACGTTTTCTAATAAGAACAATTTTCT
>JAEZLC010000193.1 GCA_023435965.1 Cyanobacteria bacterium OH_CDB_58
AACTTAGCAAAAGATGCTTCTTCAGGTAACTGGACAATCAACGTTGGCAGCTTAAACACTCCTTTAACTCTTGTTAATAAACCAAACTTAGCTACAGAAATGGGATTGGCTAACGCTAACTTCTACACATACAAAGATGCTACAAACAAAGAGTACTTCTTAAACGAAACCGATTTCAACACTTATACAGTTAACGGAACGCAAGACTACAACGGAACTGCTGACCAATATTACTATCAAGCTACAAAAGATTTCAAATATGAAACTCTTAAAGACGTTACTTTTGCAGTAGATGCAAACGGCAGATTCTCTAAAATCACAGTTCCAAACCAAGGTGAAATGCCTCTTAATACTGAAAGAGTAAGAGACGATGTTGGTTATGAGAACGCAATGAGAAACTACACAATGGAAAAAGCAGACTATGACAGAGCTATCTCTGACATCAACGCTCAAACAGAACTTATCCAACAACAAGACAGAACTCTTGAATTAAGACTAAAACAATTGGATACAGAACAAAGTGCGCTTCAAACAGAATTAGAAGCTGTTACAAAAGTAATCGAAAAGAACGTAGAATCAACATTCAAAACATTCGCATAATTTATGCGAATGTTTTAACGGGAAGATTAATAAACACGAAAAGGGAAGATAGATGAGTTACAAACACGATGGGTTATTAGTTATTGCAAACAAATTTGGAAGTGCTTCTTCTGATGCAAAGGCTGAATTATTTGAAACCTATGACAGATTAAGAGATCTTACGGTCAGCGGACAAGCAGTTGACGGTGGCGGTTTCGGTACAGCAGGAAGCTTCCTTTGGCAAGTAGCAAGAATGATTGCACCAAGTTCATTCATGCCGGTTATGGGCGGTAACACAAGCATGAACATCCCAGGAACATCATACTGGAGTCCAATGCAAGGTGGAAACGCAATGACAGACGGTGGAAGTTCGGCTTTCGGAATCGGAAACCTAGGAAATTATCCAGGATTCCCAGGTGGTGCGGCTCCTGTGCAATGGGGTTTTGGCAGCAGCGGCGTTGCTACCGGTGGAGCCTCCGCATTAACAGCAGCTTCTGACATTGCAGGCATGGCAGGCATAAACGCAGGAGCTTACGGAGCTGGCGTTGCTTCTGGTTTCGGTTATGGTAACAACTGGGTTCTACCAACAGCAGGTGTTATATCCGGCTGGGGTGGTATCATGCAGGCAATGGCTCCTTACCTTGGAACGTTTGGCTTAGGTGCTACGTTAGCTGGTAACTTGATGCAAGGTACAAGCAGTGCTGCATTGGGTGCATACCAACACATAACAGGAAGAATACAGGCTAACGCGGATACAATACTCACAAACAAGGTTAAAAACATTGAAACTGTGTGCAAAATGTTAGATACACAAGGTGATATCGTTAAAAAGATGTTGAAAGAATCTATCGAAGGCGATAGCAAAACTGCTCAAAACTTATCATAAATTAAGTTTTAAGTATATCAAATATCTCTTTTGTAGAATAAATATCTTTAATCACAAAAACTTTACAGTTTAGTTCTCTTTCCAAATCATCAGTGCTGAGTCCGTCCAAGAATTCGTTCGAATATGGTCTCAGCATTACTGATGAAATAACGAGATTTTCTATATTTTTGTCTTTTAATTGTTCTATCAGATCTTTTGCACAAATTAATCCAGCGACGTTTATGTGTTCTCCCCAAAAATTACTATTAATCGGAACAATATCAACTTTTAGGTTTTCGATTTTATTGAACTCATCAGCGAAAGTTAAAAAGACATCATGTGCGGATTTTGAAGTGGCAAAAGTGAGGTGCAAGGTTTTTTTCAGCTTTTTCGGCATTTTCTTTTTTCGCTTGTCAAAATCATCAATAATTAGACGAAGAGAGCCAACTCCATCTTCAATCTGAGCAAATCCACCGTAGTACTTTGATTCAGGGATTTCTTTGCCTGCAAGCAGGAAGAATTCATCAGAAGCACATGCCAGATTTCTTTTAACCTTTTTATTAAATTCTTCAATTAACTGTATTGTTTCTTCAGCTATTTTTGAATCCACCAAATCCAATTTTTCTTTCCTGAATTTAGTGACTCCGAGAGGAACGATAGCTATAGAACACAATATTGACTTATATTTAGAAAGATCAAGTAATGTTCTCTTCAATTCTTTGCCATCATTGTAGCCAGGGCAAAGAACTATCTGAGCATGTATCGGAATATCATTTTTCTTTAACCAATTAAGCTCATCCAAAACAAATGCAGCTTTTGGGTTTTTTAGCATTTGAACTCTCAATTCCGGATTAGTTGTATGAACCGAAACATAAAGAGGGCCCAGTCTTAGATTTTTGATTCTTTCTCTATCTTTATCACTCAAGTTTGTAAGAGTGACGTAAGTCCCTTGCAAATACGAAAGCCTATAGTCATCATCCTTTATATATAGAGAATCTCTTAGTCCTTTCGGTTGCTGATCCACGAAACAAAATATACATTTGTTTGTACAAGGTTTTATCTTATCAAAAATGGCAGACTCAAAAACGATTCCCAAATCCTCTTCAAAATCTTTTTCTAAATCAATAATTTCGATTTCGCCATTTGATTTTTTTATTTCTATTTCAAGGTCCTCAGCAGCAGTCATGAACTTGTAATCAATGTAATCACTAACTTTTAAACCATTTATTTTTAGTAATTGATCATTTTTTTCGAGTCCTAGTTCTTGGGCGATAGAGCCTTTCACTACTTCACTGATTACCGCTGCCATCGTTTGCCTTTAATATATTCACAAAATCTTTTATGTTACCTATTTCTGAAATCATTTTCTTCAAAAGTTCTCTCTGATAAAAATCATGCGAGATAAATTCGTCATTTAATTTATCTTTTAGTTCTATGCCATATAGTTCGATTGTTTTTTCTATCTGAGTTAAGAACTGATCTCTTTCAGACATTGAAAGCATACTCAACGTCGCAAATCTTGATTGAAGATGATTATAGAACAATGAAGGATTTTCGCTTATGTCTGTGAAAAACAATTCTTTAAAATATTTTTTTCCAATTTCTGTAATTGCATAATATGTAGATTTTTTGCCACCCTCAGACATTCTTTCGGTCACCTGAACGCATTTTTTTTCAAGCATCCTTTTTAATGCAGGGTGTATTGTCCCAAGGCTGGGCTTGGTAAATGCACCAAAAAGTTCAATTATTTCTTTTCTAACAGAATAAATCGTTTTAGGAGTATTATTTATTATATATAATATTAATATTTCTATCATAGTATTAAAATAACATAAAATATTGAGTTTTGGCTAGTTTTTGCCAGCAATAAATCGTGAAAAGACGGAAAAGCCATGGGATTTTTATCACGATTTTAAAGCAATTTTAAAATTTCGCTTGATTATCTATCTATGATTGTGCAAAAATTGAATTAAGGAAATTTATTCAAATGGATGATTACAATTTAGTTTATTTCTTAGATGGGAATATTTACATAAACTTAACTAACATGTGCACAAACAACTGTGTATTCTGTATTCGTGCAATTAAAGAAGATGTTGTCGGAACAAACCTGTTTCTAAAAAGTGAAAAAGTAAAAACTGAAGACGTGATTTCTCAGTTAGAAGCAATGAAAGATAAAATCGACAAAGAAATCGTATTTTGCGGATACGGAGAGCCTCTGATTAAGCTCGATATTGTGAAAGAAGTAGCTAAATACATAAAAGACAACTTCCCTTCAGTAACGGTTAGAATAAACACTAACGGTCAAGCAAATTTAATCCACAAAAGAAATATAGTTCCTGAATTAGTCGGCCTGATTGATAAAATCTCTGTAAGTTTGAACGCCGAAAATGAAGGTTTATACAAAGAACTCGCAGCTCCTAGCATGAGTAATTCTTATGAAGCAGTAAAAGAGTTCATTAAAGAATGTGTGAAACACAAAATAGACACGACAGCAACTGTCGTAACCGGATACAAACATTACGATGTTGACGTTGATAAATGCAAAAAAATTACCGAAGAATTGGGTGCGAAATTTAGAGAACGCCCGTGGTTAGACAGCGGTTATTAAATTATTTAAATTTTCTACATAATACAGAAAGGTAAAAGTATGTTAAAAGAACAATTAGACAAAATTATGAAACCAAAATCCATAGCGGTAGTCGGTGCTTCTACTAAAGCTAAAACTATCGGTTCAGAAATAATGCAAAGATTGAAAGAGTACGGCTTCACGGGTAACATTTATCCAATCAACCCAAAAGCTGATCAAATAGAAGGTTTTAAAGCATACCCATCAGTTCTTGATGTAGAAGGAAACATTGATTTAGCTGTTATAGTTATCCCAAAACAATTCATCATTGAAACTCTTGAACAATGCAACAAAAAAGGAATAAAAGGAATCTGTATAATTTCAGCAGGATTTAAAGAAACAGGCAGCGAAGGTGCTGAACTTGAAAAAGAACTTGCAGAAAAACTAAAAGAATTCGGTATGAGATGTGTAGGTCCTAACTGTTTAGGCGTTTTAAATACTGATGAAGCAGTTAGAATGGACGCTACATTCGCAGAAACACTTCCTGCAAGAGGAGATATTGCATTTGTTTCTCAATCAGGTGCTCTTGGCGGAGGAATCCTAAACATACTTAAAGATTTAAACGTTGGCTTCTCTCAATTTGTATCTATCGGAAACCAAGCAGATATAAACGCTGAAACAATGATGGAATACTGGGAAACAGAAGACGATGTAAAACAAATCCTTCTTTATATGGAATCAATCCAGAACCCGGCTAACTTCAGAAAATTAGCAACTAGAATATCAAAGAAAAAACCTATTTTAGCATTAAAAGCTGGTCGTTCTGCAGCTGGTGCTTCAGCAGCTTCTTCACACACCGGTTCTTTAGCTGGTGCTGATAAAGCAGCAGACGCTCTTCTTAAACAAGCAGGTGTTATCAGAGAATTTTCACTAAAAAATCTTTTTGATACAGCAAAAGTATTCTCAAACTGCCCAATCCCTAAAGGAAACAGAGTTGCTATCATAACAAACTCCGGCGGTCCTGGAATTATGGCTACAGATGCGATTTGCGAACATGGAATGGAAATGGCTCAAATTACTGACGCTACAAGAAATAAATTATTAAGCTTCCTTCCTGCAGCAGCTAGCGTTAAGAACCCTATCGATATGATCGCTTCAGCTCCTATCGAACACTACAAACAAACTTTAGAAACAGTAATTGCTGACGAAAATGTTGATATGATTATGATTATTTATCTTCCATTTATGGGACTTAAAGATATTGATGTAGCAAAAGCAATAATGGAAATCAAAAAAGCTCACCCTGAAAAACCAGTACTTGGCGTATTTATGACAACAGGTTCTTTCTTCACTCAAATATCAGAGATGGAAGTTAACATGCCATTCTTTATGTATGCTGAAGAGGCTGCTGATGGGCTTGCTAGACTTGATCAACAAAGACAATGGATCAATAGACCGGAAGGAAAAATATCTTGTTTCGATGTAGACAAAGCAAAAGCTGAATTGATAATCAAACAAGCAATTTCAGAAGGCAGAGACCAATTGACAACACTTGAATCAATCGATTTATTAGATGCTTACGGAATAAGAGCATGCAAATACGGCTTAGCTACAAATGTTGAAGAAGCAGTTAATGTTGCTAACGGAATTGGCTATCCTATAGTTATGAAAATAACTTCAAAAACAACTTCTCACAAAACTGATGTTGGTGGTGTTGTAGTAGGTATCCAATCAGAAGAAGCTTTAAGAGAAGAATACAGTGCATTGATGGAAAGATTAGAAAAAGCAGGCGTTCTAGAAGGCTTAGAAGGCGTAATCATCCAAGAAATGGTTAAAGGCAACAGAGAAATGGTATGCGGTATTGCTACAGATCCTCAATACGGTCCAATGATGATGTTCGGTCTTGGCGGTGTATTCATCGAAACATTAAAAGACGTAACATTCAGAATGGCTCCATTAACAGACATCGATGCTAAAGAAATGATCAGATCAGTAAAAGCATACGAATTGTTGAAAGGTGCAAGAGGAACAAAACCTGCTCAAATAGATCAAATCGAAGAAACTCTATTAAGACTTTCTCAATTAGTTTCTGACTTCAAATTTATCGATGAATTAGACATAAACCCACTTCTAATCAGCGAAAAAACTGGAGAAGGAATTGCAGTAGACGGAAGAATCAAAGTAAGAATGGAAGAAGCTAAAGAAGCTATCAACTGTAATTGTTCTTGCTGCGGCTGCAAGTAATTCAATTATTAAATAATTAAAAAGAAAAGGGTGATTTCATATCACCCTTTTAAATTAATAATACCGTGGGGAAAATGGCAACAATTGCCTGTAAGGAGGAATAATCTCTTTGTCTTGTTCTTTGTTTTTTGGTTCTTTAATCTCAATCTTGTAATATTCATTAACTTTCTCTTTTTGCACGTTTCTAATAATTGAGTCCTGATTTTTGATATCTCTCAGCAAACAAGCATATCCAGTAGGACACTCAGCAAAAGCAACCTGCAATCCAAACCAAAGTGCCAATACAGCACTTAGATAAAAAATCTTTTTCATTTTTCACACCTACTTAACCTACTCCGCTTTCTATATTTTGAATAGTGTTGTAAAGTTTTTCATTGGGAGAAAGTATAATTTTTTAAATTAAGCGTTTTTAGGGTAAAATTATACTAATCAGTAAACTCAGAGGAAGTA
>JAEZLC010000238.1 GCA_023435965.1 Cyanobacteria bacterium OH_CDB_58
AATTCATTATCTGTCGCTATGAAAATTCCTTCTGAATGCAAATGTTTTGTGATTTCACATTTCGCAATAGCAATATTTTTCAAAGAACCGAGACGTCCTATGTGAGCAGGTCCAACGTTAGACAATATTGCAATATCAGGCTCTGAATACTCTGATAAAAGTTCTATTTCGCCAAGACCACGCATCCCCATTTCTACAATTAAAACTTGTGTATCTTCTGGCATCGAAGTGAGGGTTTGACACAACCCGACCTCGTTATTATGATTCAATATCGACTTATGCGTCCTAAACATTTCACAGGCAACCGAATACATCATTTCTTTCGTTGTTGTTTTGCCGCTGCTTCCTGTAATTGCTAGCGTTATAGGGCTAACTTTACGTTTATATTCCCTTGCTATCTTCAAATAAGCTTCTTTTGTATCGGGTACATAAAGAATAAAATCAGCTTCTTTATATATTAAATCTTCTTTGTCCGTAAAATATCCGCGAGCACCGTCTTTTAAAGCATCTTGTATAAAATCATGCCCGTCGAATTTTTCTCCCTTTAGCGGTAAATAAAGCTGATTGGCGTCAATTTTACGAGAATCTGTCGTTATCGAGAATACAGCAGAACACTCATCTGCCTTTATGGCTTTGGCCCCTGTCGCCTTGATTATTTCTTCAACACTCAAATTCATATTTGCCTCAACTGTTATAATCGATTTTAGCACAAAAGCGATTATTGATTAATTTTATTAACTAATGTTGATACATCAGCGGAAAGCGAATTATTGCTTTGTAAATCCTCTTTTACCTTCTCGTATGAATACAAAATAGTTGTATGTTTTTTCCCGAAAGCATCTCCTATAGCAGGGAAGCTTTCCTGTGTAATTTCTCTTGCGATATAAATAGCTACTTGTCTTGCCAGAGCTATCTTTTGGGATCTACAATTCCCGATTATTTCTTCTGAGGGCAGATTGTAAAACTCTGCAACGACATCGATAATGCCTTCTATTGTAATATTTTTCTTGGTTTCAGAATAATTGATGATTATTTTGACGTTTTCAATGTTTATCGGAATTTCATTTATACTCGCGTATGCACTAACTCTGTTAAAAGCACCTTCTAATTCTCTTATATTATTTTTATACACAACAGCCAAGAACTCAATGACATCAATAGGCATAGAAACATTATTATCCGACGACAATTTGTTTAGTATTGCCATTCTTGTCTCCAAATCAGGCACCTGAATATCTGCAATTAGCCCCATTTGAAAACGGCTTCTTAACCTGTCAGATAATAAAGGTAAGTTTTCAGGCGGTCTGTCACTGGTTATTACAATCTGCTTTCCTGAGTTGTGAAGTGCTTCAAATGTATTAAATATTTCTATCTGGGTTCTTTCTTTGCTTTCAATAAACTGAATATCATCGATCAGAAGAATATCAACATTTCTGTATTTCTCTCTGAATTTGTTCATTTTATTGCTTTTATCAAGTCCTTTAAACAAAGAATTAACCAAATCGTTCACAAACTCTTCAGTTTTAACATACTTAACCCTTAGCTCAGGATTGTTATACAAAATATAATGTCCGATTGCTTGCATAAGGTGGGTTTTACCAAGGCCAGATCCGCCATACAAGAACAATGGATTATATTTTTTTCCGGGCTCTTTTGCAACTGTCAAAGAGGCGCCATATGCAAATTTATTATTTGCACCTACTACAAAATTCTCAAATTTATATTTCAAATTCAGATTATATGATGATTGCATCTGCATCAAACCATCATATTTAGTAGGTTTTAACTTACTTTCAATATTTGCGATTAAATCTTCTTTTTTTGCCTTCTGATTTTTTTTCTTAAGTTTTTTAGACAAATCCTCATCATATATCACCCTAAACTCTACTTCTTTACCGAGGATTGAAGCTAAAGCCTTGGTGATTTCACTGTGATTAGCGGGTTTTAATAGGATTTGAACAGCTAACGACTGACCGCATAATACACTGAACTGGCTACCATCATAATCATGTGGAACCAAAGGAAGAATCCACGGCTCAAAAGTAGAAGCCGGTATTTTATCTTCAAGTATATTAAGGACACTGTCCCAAATTTTTAAGATGTCTTCCATTTCTCTCAAATTTTTTGTTAACCAATTTCTTGACCTGTAAAGGCGGCGGCCAAATGGCCTTAAAATTTAGGCAAGAGTGATTATTCACTCTCGCCTATAAGATTACTTATTTATTTTTGTTGCAAGTTTCAAATGCAATTCTCTGAGCTGTTGTTCAGAAGCATAAGTCGGTGCTTCTGTCATCAAACATTTTGCAGATGAGTTTTTAGGGAATGCAATAACTTCTCTAATAGAATCCATTTTTGCCAGCAATGCAACTAACCTGTCTAAGCCTATCGCTAAACCAGCATGAGGTGGTGTTCCATATTTAAATGCATTAATCATAAATGCAAACTTTTGTTTAATATCTTCTTCGCTTAATCCAAGAGCTTTAAATACTCTTTGCTGAATCTCGCCTGAGTGAATTCTGACACTTCCGCCACCTAATTCATTACCGTTATATACTATGTCATAGGCTATAGATCGGCAATTACCGGGATCTGTTTCCATTTTGTCTATGTCCTCTGGATTTGGCATCGTGAACGGATGGTGAACAGATACATATCTATCATCTTCTTCAGAATAATCGAACATAGGGAAGTCCACAACCCACAACAAATCATGAGCTTCTTTATCAACCATTTCTAGCTTGCTACCGAAGTGCAATCTAAATCTTCCCAAAACATCAAAAACAACTTTTGGTTTATCGGCAACGAAGAAAACAACGTCACCGGGTTGTGCACCAGCTCTTTCTTTTAGTTTTTCTGCCTGCTCTTCTGAAAGGAATTTCAACACAGGTGATTTTGCAGTGCCATCTTCTAAATATGTAATATTGGCAAGACCTTTTGCTCCAAACGAAATAGCCAAATTTCTCAAATCATCCATTTCTTTTCTTGAATAACCGGCAATACCAGGGATTTTTATCGCTCTTATTATACCGCCACCCATAACTACTTCTTTAATGGCATCAAAACAAGAATCCATAATAATATCCGTGATATCAAACAACTCCAAGCCAAATCTTGTGTCAGGTCTGTCGCTGCCGTATCTTTCCATTGCATCCTTATATGTAAGAACCTTGAACGGAGGTTTAACCTCAACGCCAGCTTCTTTGAATGCTGCAACGATTAATCCCTCAACCATTTCGATAACGTCTTGCTGCTGAGCAAACGACATTTCCATATCGATTTGTGTAAATTCCGGTTGTCTGTCAGATCTCAAATCTTCATCTCTGAAACATTTTGCAATCTGATAACATCTTTCCATTCCGCCAACCATCAATAATTGCTTGAATATTTGCGGGGATTGAGGAAGAGCAAAAAATTTCCCTTCATGAACTCTGCTCGGAACAAGATAATCTCTTGCACCTTCTGGAGTGGTATTTATAAGAATAGGTGTTTCTACTTCGACGAAATCAAGGCTGTTCAAATAATTTCTTACAGCAGTAACTATTTTATGTCTTAGTACAATATTATTTTTTGTTTGTTCTCTTCTAAGGTCTAAATATCTATATTTTAATCTGATGTCCTCGCTGACGTCATCAGTCTCAAGTGGAAACGGCAATGTTATTGCATCTGAAAGAATTTCAAATTTTTCGGGGTAAAGTTCAACTTCACCGGTTGGAAGTTTCGGGTTATAAGTCTCTTCAGGTCTTTGAGTAACAATGCCTGATGCTTGAATAACCGATTCACTTTTCAAATGTTGAACTGATTTATAAGCTTCCGGGTTTTTATGAGGATCTGCAACAAGCTGAAAAAGACCTGAGCGATCTCTTAACTCAACAAATATAATACCGCCTAGATC
>JAEZLC010000276.1 GCA_023435965.1 Cyanobacteria bacterium OH_CDB_58
TTCAGACCTTATGACTAAAGAAAAAATCGAATACGCGATAGCAGTAGGTCCTCTTCCAATGATGAGAGCAGTTGCTGACCTTACAAGAGGTACAGGAATAAAAACAGAAGCAAGCATGAACCCGATAATGGTTGATGGCACAGGAATGTGCGGAGCTTGCAGAGTAACTGTGGGCGATGAAGTTAAGTTCGCTTGCGTAGACGGTCCTGACTTTGATGCACACCTTATTGATTTTGATGAGGTTATCAACAGAGGAAGAATTTATAAAGACCAAGAGAAAACAAGAGACGAAAATTGTAATTTAATAAAACAAGCTGATAACTTAAATAAGTAGGAGAGAAAAATGAGTATACCTATTTGTCCTTTGATGAGTGCCGGAAACAGCATTGAAGTCATCTGTGCACAGGAAAAATGTGCATGGTATGTAAAAAATTACAAAACTTGTTCTGTGTATTTAATCGGACATAATGCGGTATTAGATATCAAACAGAAGCAATCTCCCAAAGATAAGTAATCCGGCAGTTATTTTATCGCGACCGATTTTGTTTTATATTCACTTATTAATGTTTTAGCGTCATTAACAGGTATGGCGAAGCCTATTCCTATGTTGGACTTATTATTATCTGGATTAAATATCGATTGGCTTATTCCAATGACCTCTCCGTTTGTATTTACTATTGGACCACCGGAGCTTCCGGGATTAATTGCGGCATCCGTCTGTATTTTATTCCTGCTGTAATCAATTCTTGAAACGATACCTGTTGTCAACGTTCCATTAAAACCGAACGGATTTCCTATAGCTAGAACCTTTTGTCCCACCTTCACATTTGTAGAATCGCCCAGCTTTATTGTTGGAAGGTTAGATTTTGCAGTTATTTTCAATAGAGCAAGATCATTGTTTTTGCCCAAAACAGATGTTAAGGTTGCTTTGTAAACCTCACCTTTTGAGGTAGTTATTTCGATAGTCTTGGCACCATCTATAACATGAGAGCTTGTCAGAATAAGACCGTTAGACTCAACAATAGCTCCCGTTCCGCTTGAAACACCTTCTTCTAATTGTGCATCTATGGCTACTATTGCTGGATTTACCTTTTCGTATACGGTCACATTTATGATTTCGTCTCTATCGAACAAGTTGTCTTGAAACCCTAAGGCTGAATTATTCCCCCATAAAGAAAATAGCAAAAGCATGCTTGCAGCAGCATTAATAAATAATTTTCTCATCATTCCCCACTCGTGTTTTTTACCTTTTAATTAAAACTTTTTTTTATAAAGCTTTCATTCCCAAACTAGAGTGATGGTTGGAGATATTAAAATAGTTATTATAACTTCAAATTTAAGAAAAAAATATGCAGAGATTTGCCATTTTGCAATATAATTATTTGTAGAGGATTGTATTTTGAAGACTATTAACATCGAAAAAAATAACATAGTTAGCCAACTTGAAAAAATAGTAGGAAAATCAAACGTATTATCTTCGTACGAAGAAAGATACTGTTATTCTTTCGACTCTACAAATATAGTTGAAGAAGTAAAGATAGCTGATGCTGTAGTGTTTCCAGAAAATACAAATCAAGTCAGCGAAATTATGAAATTCGCCCACAAAAACAACATCCCTGTTGTCGCAAGAGCCGCCGCGACAAATCTAGTTGGCGGCTGCATACCCAAAAGCGGTGGGATTATAATCCACTTCTCTAAAATGAACAAAATTATTGAGATAAACAAGGATAATTTGTACTGCAAAGTAGAGCCGGGGGTAGTAGTCAAAGACTTACAAGTTGCTGTTGAAAAACTTGGATTGTACTATCCTCCAGACCCCTCTAACCTCGTAGTTTCAATGATGGGAGGCAGCATTGCTCTTTCATCCGGTGGCCCCAGAAGCTTCAAATACGGAACTACAAAGGATTACGTTCTTGATTTAGAAGTCGTGCTAGCTGACGGAACCATTCTTCAGACAGGTTCTTCTTGCTCAAAAAACGTCACGGGATACAATTTGACTCAATTATTTGTCGGTTCAGAAGGAACCTTGGGTCTTGTAACAAAGGCCACAATAAAACTAATTCCACAACCTGAGGCTAAAAGAGTTATGCTCGCTTACTTCAATAACCTTGAAGATGCTTCAAACACAGTAAATGATATAATTTCGAACCTCATTACCCCTTCTGTCATAGACCTAATAGATAAAAACACATTAACTACAATCGAAAAATTCTATCCTGCAGGGCTTTTAATAGATAAAGAAGCTGCTTTACTTATCGAAATAGACGGCTTTAAAAACGACTTGGATTCTCAATATGAAAAAATCATAGCCATATGCGAAAAGAATAACTCAGAGTACATCCAGACAGCAAAAAGCGAAGAAGAGACGGCAAGAATTTGGACGGCCAGACGATCTTCATTCGGTGCTACAGCTAAACTTGCACCTAACGTCGTAACAGAAGATGTTGTTGTACCTAGAGAAAATATTGTTGCACTGGTAAAAGGCATACAAAAACTTTGCAAAAAATACTCTTTGACTGCTTGCATAATGGGACACATCGGGGATGGGAACATTCACCCCAATATAGCAATTGATTTGAGAAACGAAATCGAGCTAACTAATTACAAAAAAGCAAAAGAAGAACTCTTCGAATTAGCTATTTCTCTGGGAGGAACACTCTCCGGAGAACATGGAATAGGATGCGAGAAATCAAAATTCTTGCCAAAAGCACTATCTAAAGAAACCATCGAATGCATGAAACAAATAAAAACCCTGTTCGATCCTAAGAATATCTTGAATCCGGGGAAAATATTCTAACAGACACATAGTAAAGGAGAACAAAATGTCTTATTGTATCGTTAATTGCACTACTTCAAACAAAAAAAATGCGGTTGAAATCGCGAGAAATTTAATCGAAAACAAACTTGCAGCTTGCGTAAATGTTATTCCTAACGTAATTTCCGTATACACTTGGGATGGAAGCATCTGCGAAGGAGAAGAGTTTTTGTTGGTTATTAAAACTCGCAAAAAATTATTTAAAAAGGTCGAAGAAGCAATTCTTGCAAAACACGAATATGAAGTCCCTGAAATAGTTGCTACGCCTATAGAAAAAGGCAATGACAAATACTTAAAATGGATCAAATCCGAGACTAAAGGATGCTAACTAAAGAAAGCAGCTCTAAATATATCGATAAAAAGACCCTTATATCCTTTCTTAAGGGTCTTGATATTGATGTAAAAACAAACACAAAAGCGAGAGGTCATCAGGGGTTTTATTTCAAAAACAGAATCGATATATCAAAACATCTTAATGAAGAGCGAGCAGCAGAAGTTTTGGTGCACGAATTCGCACATTATATTCATTCCAAAATTGAAACTAACATCTATAAAAATGGTGGTTCTTTGGAAAAACTCTTTGATGTATCAGACGCATCTTTTTTAGAAAAAGAACTGATCAGAATAACAGACTTTGTGGACAAAAATTCCAGGCTGATGACGCTAAAAAAAATAAAGTCCCAAATTTCAGAACAAATCAAGCAATACCAATCCCTGATACAAATAGAATATCCTGAGTTTCAGAGGTCAAAAAAGTTTAAAGAATTTGATAAATACATAAAAAAATCAAACGCCAGATACCTGTTAAAATATGACAGAGTCAGGATTGTTTCAAGATTTTTAAGACGCGAAACCCTTCTCACCCTTGACAATTTAGAAACTGACTTTAGAGATATGCCAGAGAGTTTTGCTGCTTACATAAGATTAAAATCAATGCAGAGAAAGCAAGCAAGAGTTTCAAGAAGAATGAACCGATTAAGCAAATATTACAAAAGGCCTACAGAACTTTTTGCTAGATTTGTAGAGGGATATTTCTTCTCAGAAGAGAAAATCAAGCTGATAGCTCCTGTTTCAACGGCTCGCTTTGAAGAACTTTTAATGCAGGACTACTATTTCGAGTTAAAAGACCTTTTAGAGTTTAGGCGAACTGTATGATTCTTTTTGTAAGATATGGTTTTTTTTCAAAAAATAATCTAAAATTGATTTAATATGAAAAAAGTTATTGCATACGTTCACACTCACTGGGACAGAGAGTGGTATAGAGAATTTGAGGAATACAGACTTAGACTGATTGAAGTCTTTAACAAAGTACTAGATGACCTCGATAAAGGACAAATACCAGCATTTTATTTTGATGGTCAAACAGCTGCGATTGAGGATTATTTAGAAATTTTTCCTCAAAAAACAGAAAAAATTCAAAAGCTGATAAAAGATAAAAAGTTGTACGTCGGTCCTTTCTATTGTTCCAGCGACTCATTTCTGACTTCTGCCGAGAGCTTTATAAGAAACTTATGTTTCGGCATTAAAAAATCAAAAGAACTCGGATGCCACGATTTTATAGGGTATTTATCAGACACTTTCGGGCACAGCCGCTCTGTTGCATATATTCTAAAATCCTTTGAAATAGATAAGGCAATTCTATGGAGGGGTTTGGGAGATTTGCCTGCAGACATTGACTGGGAGGGACTAAACGCTACCTACTTGATACAGGGCTATTTTCAAGATTTTTTAAGTTTAAATGCTCCTGCAGAGAAAAAAGCTGAATTTCTGAAAAAATATTTAGATAAAATAGCCGCAAAAAGTACAGATACAATCCTACTTCCTATTGGAGCGGACCATCTTGCAACACCCATAGATCTTGCTCATCAGATAAAAGAGATTAATAAAAACCTTGAAGGCTATCAAATAGAGCTGAAGACCCCTTTCGAATATTTTGATGGGGTTAAAACTGTTAAAAGAAAGCAAGTAAAAGGTGAATTTCTTGATAATTCATTAAATTTTATACTCCCAGCCGTTTACTCTTCAAGAATTTATCTAAAGCAAAAAAACGCTGAGCTCCAATGGCAACTATCTAGGATTAGCGAACCGATTCAAGCACTTTCAGCGTTTATTTTTGGAACTGAAAACAGACAAAACCAAATAGATTATGCTTATAAAGAACTGGTTAAAAACCACGCACACGATAGCATTTACGGTTGCGGTATCGATAAAATCCACTCAGAGATGCTCACTCGATTTGAGAAAGTGAAATCTGTTTCTGAAGGAATAATAAAAAGAACCATCAGAGACTTATCCTCTGACGAAGGTCATTTAACAGTTATAAATCTTTCAAATTACGAATATTCCGGGCTTGTAAAAGTGAAAACTGATAGAAGTTTACCTGATGAATATGAGGCAGTAGCCATAAAAAAAGAAAAAGGCTTCACTGATGAAAAGCTTTACAACATACATCAAATACCGATAACAGAGGATATCAAAGAAATAAAAGAGTACATTGTCGACGTAAAAAATATTCCAGCTTTTTCAATTAAAAAACTTGAGTTGTCAGATATATGCACAACAAATAACCTCAAAACTACTAAAAACACTATTGAGAACAGCTATATAAAACTAGAAATAGATTCAGACTCTGTTATTTTAACAAACAAAATCAAAAACACTGTTTACAAGGATTTTATTAACATAATAAACAGAGCAGATATCGGTGATAGCTACAATTTTGGAGCACTAGCAAATGATAAACCAATAAAAGCAGGTCTTTCAGCGTTTAAAATAAGAGAAAACTCTCCAAAAAGAGCAGTTTTAAGGCTGGAGTACGAACTAGATATCCCGTCAACTTCCAATAAGAAAGGAAGATCAAAGAAAACAAAACTACATAAAATCCACGTTGATGCTATTTTATCAAATCAGAGTAAGTACCTCGAATTTAAAGCTGAATGGATTAACAAGTCAAAAGATCATATTTTGCAGGTTGAATTCAATTTACCAAATCCTATCGAAAAAACAATAAACGAAGATGCCTTAGGCACCATTGAGAGAAATTTTGACCCGCAATACGACATATACAAGCACCTTCCGGCACCAAGAGGAATAGAACTCAAGCCAAATACGTCATCTTTTCAAAGATTTATACAAACTCAAGGAATTGGGGTCTTAAGCGAAGGGCTTAACGAATATGAAGTATTTGAAAACAGCTTAAGATTGACGTTACTAAGGTCAACAGGAATTATTTCAAACCCTAAAAATCCTACCAGAGGAACTCCTGCCGGCCCTCCGTTATCGACTCCCGAGCTTCAATGTTTAGGGGAAAATACTGGCAGATTCGCGGTATGCTTCGATGAAGATAATATGTTCAAGCTTGCAGAAGAATTTTACACTCCTACAACATCTCTCTTCTCTGAGATAGAGAGCTCCACATTGCTAGATATTGATAACAAAAATATTCTTGTATATGCAATCAAACTCTCAGGAAAAGATTTAATACTAAGATTATTCAATCTCTCCGACAAAGAACAGGAATGCAACTTAACAACCAATAGCAAATATAGTAAGGCTTTAGA
>JAEZLC010000277.1 GCA_023435965.1 Cyanobacteria bacterium OH_CDB_58
GGCGTGATCGGAATGGATTATAAAACTTCATTAAGAAGGCTTGTTACATCTTTGCCCGAAAGATTTGATGTTTCTGAGTCAGAAGAGACACAGCTAAACGGTGTAAGTATCACCGTTGATTTTAACACGGGTTGTGCTCTTAATATTGAAAGAATTAATTTTGTAAAAAGTAACAATGAGGTAATTATGATGACGAAAGGATAAGGAAGTGAAAATCGACTTACATGTCCACACCACGTACTCGGACGGCGTATTTTCTCCTGAGAAAATAGTTGATACAGCACTGGATGTGGGGTTAGATGCTATTGCTATAACTGATCATGATAACGTTTTATCGTATCAGATAGCAGTTGATTATGCCAATAGTATTATACCAAAGGATTCTAACAAGCCGCTGGAAATTCTTCCGGGGGTAGAAATCAACACGATGTACAAAGGGTATGAAATCCACATACTCGGATATTTTATGGATTTAAATAACGGCGATTTCCAAAAATTGATAAAGACTCAACAGAATGCACGTGTTAAGCAGACAAAAGAAATTATTAATCTTTTAAACAAAAAAGCTGGTATAAAAATAAAATTTGAAGATATAAAAAATCTTGTTGCAGAAGGCGGCAGTATTGGTCGTCCACACATCGCTAAGGCGATAACGATGGCAGGCGGAACTCTCAGTGTGATTGATGCATACAACAAGTATATCAATGATCAGTCGAGCGTTTATGTCCAAAGAAAAACCGTTTCTCCGCACGATGCTGTCGAGATCATATATGATGCAGGCGGAATTCCTGTATTTGCCCACCCGTTTGATGTTGATATTGCAGAAGCGTTAACCAAAGAACTGATGAATTTTGGTTTAAGAGGCATTGAGGCATATCACAGAAAACATTCTCCTGCGATGGTTGAATATTATTCGAGTATTGCAGAACAATTAGGACTTATAATAACAGGAGGTTCTGATTTTCACGCTCCAAACCCAAATAACGGAAACATAATTATGGGTAAGAATTTCGTTCCTGACTGGATATATGAAGAACTCATTAATGAAAAGAAACGATTGGATATGGCGTAAATGACTAGAAGGGCTTTTAGTTTAGTTGAAATAGCAATAGTACTCTTTTTGATAGTTTTCGTGGCTATGATTTTTGTTCCTCTCAATATTTCTAATGTGGAGCAGGCAGAAAGAGTAGCTAAATGGAAAAATGTTTTTGACGAATCCAGATATTCTTTTGAACTTTTAAAAGCCCAAGATCCGTCTATGTTTTTGGATTTTAAAAATAACGGATATACAAATACGCAGGCTTTTGCGAGAATAAAGCCCTATTTGAATATCAATAATTCTAAATCAACACAAGAATATTTCAAGGACTACGAGTATACCTTTTTGAATGGCAGAAAAGTCAGTCCTAAGTCAATATTTTATGTTAACGATTTTGCCACATTGGAAAGTGGAGTTATAATAGGATTTAGATTAGACAAAATAAGACACACTTATAGAAATACCCCTGCTGCAATGATGCTTTTTGATGTAAACGGCTTGAATAAACCCAATAAAATCGGGAAAGATATATTCGGGATAAACATATACGAAAATGACATAAAACCATTTGGCGAAGACCATTCATGCCCTTTCTTGAAGGCTAATTGCTCACCTATGGGAACAGGTACGTTCTGTTCAAAATATTATTTGATAGGGGGTAATTTTTAGTGGTTGGAGTTGAAATGTTTTTGTGCTAACTTTTAGGTAGGTCTTTTTACTTATTATTTATATATAGAACAATTAAGGAGAACAAACATGACACAAAAGAGAGTATGGCTATTCCACGAAGGTGATTCTTCAATGAAAAATCTTCTTGGCGGAAAAGGTGCTAACCTTGCAGAAATGACAAATGCAGGTTTACCTGTACCTCCGGGGTTAACAATCACAACTGAAACTTGTATGGAATACATAAACAACGGCAATAAAATGCCAGAAGGTTTGATGGATGACGTAAAAACTGCATTGTCACAAGTTGAAGAAAAAACAGGCAAAGCGTTTGGTGATGCTTCTAACCCACTATTGGTATCTGTTCGTTCAGGTGCTAGACTTTCTATGCCTGGTATGATGGAAACAATCTTAAACTTAGGTTTAAACGATGAAACACTTCAAGGGCTTATCAATTTAACAAATAACGAAAGATTCGCATATGACAGCTACAGAAGATTTTTAACAATGTTCGGTTCTGTTGCTTGGGAAATGGAAAGAGAAAAATTTGAGCACATCCTTGACCAAGTTAAAGAAAAAGAAGGCGTTAAATTGGATACAGATGTTTCTGTAGAAGGTTTAAAATCTTTAATTCCTTTATATAAAGAATTAATTAAAAACGAAACAGGAAAAGAATTCCCACAAAATCCATATGAACAATTACAAGCTGCTATCGAAGCTGTATTCAGATCTTGGAATATTCCTCGTGCGGTTGCTTACAGAAACCACTACAAAATTGATCACAATTATGGTACTGCCGTTAACGTTCAAACAATGGTATTCGGAAACATGGGTGAAGATTCAGCTACAGGCGTATCTTTCACAAGAAACCCATCTACCGGTGAGAATGTTTTCTATGGCGAATACTTAACTAACGCTCAAGGTGAAGACGTAGTTGCAGGTATCAGAACTCCAAAACAAATCTGTGAACTTGAAACTGAAATGCCAGAGCAATACAAACAATATGTAGATATCGCTAAAAAACTTGAAACTCACTACAAAGATATTCAAGATATGGAATTTACTATTGAAAAAGGTAAATTATACATTCTTCAAACAAGAAACGGTAAGAGAACAGCTGCAGCTGCAGTTAGAATCGCTGTTGAAATGGCTGAAGAAGGCATTATTACAAAAGAAAGAGCAATTGAACTTGTTGATCCAAATCAATTGTATCAAATATTATTACCAAGCTTTGACCCTGCTGCAGAAAAAACTGCTGTAAAAATCGCAAAAGGTCTTGCTGCATCACCTGGTGCTGCTGTTGGTAAAGTGGTATTCAATACTGATGAAGCAGCTGAGCGTGGAAATGCCGGCGAAAACATCATCTTGGTTAGAATTGAAACTTGTCCGGATGATATTCACGGTATGATCGCTGCTCAAGGTGTATTAACACTTAGAGGCGGTATGACATCTCACGCAGCAGTTGTTGCTAAAGGTATGGGTAAACCTTGTGTAGCTGGTTGTGAAGATCTTAAAATCGATCTTAAAAATGAAACTTTAACAGCTGCTGATGGCACTGTTTACAGAAAAGACGATATTATTTCATTAAATGGTGGTACTGGTGAAGTTATGGCTGGTGCAGTTGCTACAGTAGCTCCAACAATGAATGAATCTTTTGAAAAATTATTCACTTGGGTTGATGAAATAAAACAGCTTGCGGTAAGAGCAAACGCTGATACTCCTACTGATGTTGCTAAAGCTTTAGAACTTGGTGCTAAAGGTGTTGGCTTATGCCGTACAGAGCATATGTTCATGGATCCTGACAGATTACCATGGGTTCAAAAAATGATTATTGCTGATTCTCAAGAAGCGAGAAAAGAAGCTTTGGATAAATTGCTTCCAATGCAATACAACGACTTCTACCAAATGTTCAAAGCATTAGGCGAATTACCGATGACAATCAGATTGTTAGATCCTCCACTTCATGAGTTCTTGCCTTCTAAAGAAGAGTTAATCGCGACAGTGGCAACTAAAAAAGCATTAAATCAAGACGTTGCTAAAGACGAAGAAATGCTTCACATTGTTGAAAACTTATCTGAGTCTAACCCAATGATGGGTCTAAGAGGTTGTCGTTTAGGCTTAACATATCCTGAAATCAATGAAATGCAAGTAAGAGCTATCTTTGAAGCAGCTTGTGATCTTAAAAAAGAAGGATTGGACGTTAAACCAGAGATCATGATTCCTCTTGTAGGTCACGTAAATGAGCTTAAAGAAGCTAGAAACGTTCTTGAAAGAGTAGCTAAAGAAGTTATGGCTGAAAAAGGCGTGGATGTTGATTATCAGTTCGGTACTATGATTGAGATCCCAAGAGCTGCATTAACTGCTGATCAAGTAGCTGAATATGCTGAATTCTTCTCATTCGGTACAAACGACTTAACTCAAATGACTTT
>JAEZLC010000013.1 GCA_023435965.1 Cyanobacteria bacterium OH_CDB_58
CCCCATTTTCATCCCCCTTATGCTGGTTTTATAACCGACATAGCTAACTTGTCGGCTGCAAAATGCTCTTTAAACACTTTATTTGCGTACTCAAAAGATATTTTATCATAAACTTCCATATAGTCAAACATATTAGTGCCTTTAAAATATACAGAAACAAAGCTATGCGCAATCCTTTCCACAGAGTTCAGCTGCTTAACATTTCTTCCTTTGTGAGCCCTCCTTATTCTTTCAAAAGTCTCCCTATTGAGACCATGTTGTTGAAGAGATGTTATTTCTTCAAGTAACCTTTCTTTTACCTTTAATGGGTCCTTAGACTCGCCTCCAAATGCTGAATAAGCATAATTTTCCTCTATACTGTAATCAAATTCAAAGCTACTGTTTATAAGGCCTTCATTATACAACTCATTATATAACTTTGAGCTTCTTCCCATAATCATTTCTAGGAGAATTTTTATTGAAGTTTCTCTCATAAGGCAATCTATCCCTTTAGAGCAAAAACCGGTGTCTTTATAACCCATTTGGAACAATGGCATGGCTACAGCAAGCTTCTGTTCCACATAGCTTTTATGGATTTCATCCGATTCCTCAGGAAAAATTCTCTCTATTTCAGCTTTGCTCGAGGCTGCAGAAATGCTCTGGTCTATCTGCTCAAATACCTTGATGGCATCAACATCACCTACCACGACAATAATCATATTTGAAGGATGATAAAACGTATTATAGCACTTATACAATATATCCTTATTTATTTTTCCAATACTTTCAATGCTTCCGGCTATATCAATCCTGACTGGATTCTTTTCATAAAAAGCACCCAAAAGATTAAAGAACACCCTCCAATTCGCATTATCATCATACATCCTGATTTCCTGTCCTATAATATCCTTTTCCTTTTCTACACTTTCTTCTGTGATATATGGATTTTGAACATAGTTTAGCAATAAATTAAGATTTTCTTCAAACTTGTCTGTACAGGAAAATAGGTACGCTGTTTGAGCAAAACTTGTATAAGCATTTGGATTTGAACCAAGCTTAGAAAACTTCTCCATTACGCTTCCATCTTTCTGTTCAAAAAGCTTATGTTCAAGAAAGTGTGCAATTCCGTCGGGAACTCTTGTAATTTCGTTTTCACCGGGCACAATAAATTCATTGTTTATCGAACCATAATGAGTTGCAAAAGTTGCAAATTTCTTTGAATATCCCTTTTTGGGTATAACAAAGCACTTCAAACCGCTCTTATGTTCATAAGTATGCATGATTTCGTCTATATTTTTATATTCTATAGTTTTGATATTCATTGTTTTTCTCCCTTCAGTGATATCTTACTTTGAGGTTAAGAAATATACTGTATCCATTTCTATATTTTTTGCAATTTCCATAACATCCTGTCTTGTGACTTTTTTGACTTTTCCAATAATATCATCGGGTGAGTCCTTTGTTCCTGCAATTATCTGGCTCAAATTGAAATCCACCACTTGCAGCTGACTGTCTTTGAGTGACGTGATTCCAGTTTCAATACTTTTAACCGACGATTCAAATTCATAATCGGATATATTTCCATTTTTCATATCCTCAAGTTGTTTCATTATAACTTCATAGGCCTTTTCTTTGTTACTTATTTCTATACCTCCACTTATAACCATCAAGCCTTTAAACTTCTCCAGCCTAGAAAACACGTAATAGGCCATACCATTCTTCTCACGGACATTTTGGAATAATTTTGAATGTATTCCTCCTCCTAAAATACTGTTGTATAACATCAATTTATAATAGTTCTCAGAATTAGGTGCAGTATTGGTTCTAAAGCCGATAGACAGCTTTGCTTGATTGACATTCATCTGCTCAGTTATTTCCCTGACTTTCGACACATGACTTTCAATACTAACCTCTTGTATTTTTTTAATATTCCCGCGCTTAATCTGCTTTAGCTTATCAATAATATACCCTGTCTTTTCTTCGTTTATGTCACCGGAAATAAACACATAAACCGGCAGGGTTTCTAAAAAGTATTTGTAGTGTTCAAAAAGGTTGCTTTCATTTATACTTCCTATATCTTCAATATTGCCATAGTCAAAAATTCCAAAGGGTTCATTCTCGCACATTACTTCAAGACATTTGTCAACTGCATACTGTACTTTGTCATTTACCCTACTCTCAATAAGTTCTTTGAGGTTTTTTGCTTCCTGCTCCAAATATTCCTTTTTAAATACGCCTTTTTCGGTAACAGGCTCTGTAATAATCTCAAACAGAAGCTCAAAAGCCTTTTTTGTCAAATCAGCTTCACCGTTTGCATATTTGTCGGATATAAAATCCAAATAAAAATGAATTATTTGATTTTCGCCCTTTTTAGTTATTCCACAGTCAAAAGTGGCTCCATAAAGCTCTTCAAGCTTTAGAGAAATGTCCTGAATAGTGGGATAATGGACGCTGCCACGCCTTAAAACAGCTGGGAGCAAGGCATTCTTTGATGCGTTTTCCTTGCTGAGATTATCATGAAAAAAAATGTTTACTGAATTGGTCTTAAACTTATCGGTCTTTATCTGGTAGACCTTTATACCGCTGAAAGAAGCAATTTCAAATACTTGATTGTCCGATGTATTAGTCATTCAACCAGTCCTCTCAATTTTATTTATTTTTAAACAATTTATTTTAACAAGCATATATTTTATTCACCTTATTAGTATAATAAAAACACCTTGCTTTATTCAATATATGGAAAACCTTTTATCTTGTAGTTTCTCTTAAAATTAATTCCGGTTCCAAAATAATATTTTTATTGGTTATTTTTTTGCCTTCGATAAGTTTTATCAGCTGTTCAGCTCCCATAACTCCCATTTCATATGCAGGTTGTCCGATTGTTGAGAGCTGGGGTTCAATAAACTTTGAAATATCTACATTATCAAAACCTATTATCTCAACCTGATCGGGAATTCTAATATTTCTGCTTTTCA
>JAEZLC010000028.1 GCA_023435965.1 Cyanobacteria bacterium OH_CDB_58
GAAAATGCCTGTACAAATAAGGTAAAGGTATGTACTGGAGAATATTGTGCCTATGGCTGCTTAGATCAGGATTTTTCTGAAGATTATATGGTTAGACTTAATGATGTGAAATTAATTCATAACGATAATGGTGAAAAAATAGAGTACAAAGATTCCTTGCTAATTTGCGACGATAGTATAAAAGACTTTGAGCCCTACATTAACTTAGACTAAATTCCTTCATTAACTATTCGCCGCTTTTGCGGCTTTTTTTATGTACACCTGGGGTAGCAAAAAAGTTTTATTTCAGGGTTTACTACGTTTGTAAAAGAAGGCTGTGCATGCCTGTTGTGTAACCCTTCTTAATATTTTGTGTTTATAGAAAAGATGTTTTAAAATTAAAATATGAGTAGTATCAGAACACTATTTGAATTTATCAGTAAAATGAAATCTCTTTATGTAGGTCCGTACCATAGGAGCTATGTTTGGGACGCTGATTGGTGTAGTGATTTTATATCAAGGGCTTTTGATGATACTGAAAAAGTCATTGATTTTGGAATGATTACATATCAGAAGTGTGACGAGACCGGTAATTATATTTTAATCGACGGCTATCAACGACTTATGACTATTTTGTTGTTTGTCCAAGCGGTTATTAATAACACGAAAATTAATCTTTCACAAAGGCATCATCCTTCGAACTTTTTGATGGCCTGCATTGGAGATGAAGAAATATTTAAGCTAAAAATAAATAATAATGATAAAAATGATATCGAGAATATCATAAAAAATAATGTTGACGATGTTTTCATTCACAATCAGAATTTTATCTCGAATTACAAGTTATTCTCTTCCAAACTTAGTGAAAAAAAGGTTCCTATTTTAGAAGTTTTAAATAATATATTAAAAATTAAAATCACTAATATGGTAGTTGATAATCAGACTCTAGACGAAGAAGACATATATTTCAATATGAATCAATCTTTTACTCAGGTTGATAAAATTAGAAATTATGTTTTCAAGGAGCTAAAAACTGCAAAACAAAGCCACATATTTAATACGTATTGGCTTGCATTAGAGAAGAACCTTCAGGGCTTAACTCAGAACTTTATTGTTGATTATTTGATTATTCAAAACAACGGAGTAATTCCGAAGCTCGATGATTTATCGTTCGAGTTTGAAAAGTTCTTTAGTAATATGGCAAAGCTAAAGTCAAAAGATGATATAGTTAAGCATATGGCAAGATATGCAAGCTATTATAAAAAAATCTGCAATTCAGATGTCAAAGATGATCTTTTGAGAGACAGGCTTTGTATTATTAATTCTTATGAAGCTAAAGATACATATCCGTACTTGATGGAAGTGTTTGAAGACTATGATTTTGCTCATATAAACCGAAACATGCTTTTTGACATATTGGATATGATTCTCGAATTTGTAAAACAAAGAATAAATCAACAAGAGGGTACTCTGGCAATAAACTTTGCCTCTCTTAGTAAAGATATAAATAAAATGTTGTTATTAAGAGAACTTACTCCAAGAATAGTTGTCGAAGACGTCGACCAAATTGAGGATGAGGTCGCTGATGGCAATAGATTTACAATAAATGACATTATAAAAATAAAAGCACCCGTTTAGCAGGTGCTTTTTACTTTATTGTAGCGTTGTAACTACGCTTCTCTTGTTAGAACATCCATTTCTTCTGATGAAGCGTATACCGCATGGCATCCACAATCTACGTGAACGATTTCGCCAGTTACTCCTGAAGATAGGTCGGAAAGTAAGTATAATCCTGTTTTTCCTACATCTTCAAGTGTTACGTTTCTTCTTAGAGGAGCCTTCATTGCACCAGCTTTAAGCATTTTTCCAAAGCCGCCGATTCCGCTAGCTGCCAATGTTTTTACTGCACCCGCTGATAGGCAGTTGACTCTTACGCCTTGTTTGCCAAGATCTTCAGCTAAATATCTTGCAGAAGATTCAAGAGCTGCTTTTGCAACACCCATTACGTTGTAGTTTGCAACTACTTTTTCTCCGCCAAGGTATGTTAATGCAAGGATAGAACCGCCTTCGTTTAGAATTGGTCTTGCGTTTCTTGCAAGTGTGATCAAAGAATATGAACTTACGCCCAATGCCAAGTCCCAGCCGTCTTTAGAGGTATTGATAAATTCGCCTTGTAAATCTTCTCTGTTTGCAAAAGCAACCGAGTGAACAACAAAGTCTATTTTTCCGTATACTTTTTCGCATTCAGCAAACACAGCTTTAACTTCTTCTTCTTTAGTAACATCACAGTTCATTATGATTTTAGCGTTCATAGATTCAGCTATAGGGCGAACACGTTTTTCCATAGTTTCACCTGCATATGTAAAAGCTATGTCAGCACCTGCTTCAAATAATTCTTTTGCTATTCCGTAAGCTATTCCATGAGTGTTAGAAACTCCAAAAATAACCCCTTTTTTACCTTCCATAAGTTTCATAGAAAATATCCTCTCCTTAGTGTATGGAATTAATTTTACAATCAAAAAAGAGGTTTTTCAATAATGTTAAGCAACTGCTAGCAAAATTATATTTTTTTAGGGTTTTTCATTTGAGAAAATGATATACATCTCTATAAAATAAAGGTTTACGGTGAAGATAGCATATATTTCAGCTCCAATAATAAAATACACAAAAGATTTTTTGCCAAAACATACTTCTCCAATAAAAAAGTATGTGCCAAAGAACGATGCTTATTTACGCTTATCTCCTGCTCCCATTCCATATGAACTCAGGGTTTCATTCAGTAAGTTGCAAAAAACAAATGGAAAAAGATTTGTGAAAAAAGCCTATAAAGAATTGGTCAAATTCTTTGGGCTGGAGGAAATAGCTCCTAAAAAAATCAAGTTTAAAAAATTAGGATACACTCAAAGAGCAACCTGCGACAAATTGACTGGTCAAATTGCAATTTCCAACAAAGTCGCTCAATTAGACACCAAAGATAAGCAGTTGGGAACGATAGCTCATGAATTAAAACACTTTGAACAATTTTCAAGGGTTATAAGAACTGAAAATGTCGGAGTGGAAGGGTATACAGATGCACTAGCTGATAATGGCCTTTTGAAAAGAAAGTATAACTTCTTTGATATGCGTTTTTGGGACGGCTTAGTTAAGGCAAGAAAAGAAGGTACGGCTGATGAGTATATGGCGTCTGTAAAACAAGCTATCTATGCAGAGCTTTTGCCAATTGTAAAAAGAGGATTCTCAAGAGTTATAAGCCAGCCTCAAATACCTGATAATGTTCATAATCGACAGGCGGCAGAAAAGTATTTGAGAGCAATTCGTAATTATTTATCCACTGACGATATGGGTGGAACTTGGGAAAAATATCGAAACAATCTGCTTGAAGTAGAAGCTTATAGAGCAGGACATAGGATGCAGAACTACTACAAAACTTTTGAAAAATCACTTACTGAAGTTAATAAAAACTAATCGGTTATGTTTTTATCGGATATTCCGTTTTTCTTGTTGTGCATTATTGACGATATGAATGCCGCCCCGACAATCACAAGCCCGACCATTCCTGTAATAACCTCAGGTACTTCCTGTATGGTGCTGTAGAACATTATT
Source organism: Cyanobacteria bacterium OH_CDB_58 (assembly GCA_023435965.1). Taxonomy (GTDB): domain Bacteria; phylum Cyanobacteriota; class Vampirovibrionia; order Gastranaerophilales; family Gastranaerophilaceae; genus JAEZOG01. Next base: position 3,583 of record JAEZLC010000028.1, read on the forward strand.
AATGCCAGAAAACCTATTGCCCAATGTGCACCGTGCTCCAAGAAAAGATATTCTTTTAACGTTTTCTTGTCTACCATAAATATTGTTAACGATCTGACAAACATTGCACCAATTGCAAGACCTATAGTTATTATTACAATATCCTTGCTTATTGCGAAAGCTCCAAGAACTCCGTCAAGCGAGAATGATGCATCAATAAGTTCAAGGTATAAAAATCCTATAAATCCCAATTTGGCTGTTTCGCCCGCCAGACTTGCCTTTCTCTCAGCAATTCTTTCTAGCAGATTACTTAAACTGTCTATTATCAGATATAGAATAACTCCTGTGAACCCTGATAAAACTACAGATAAACGTATTTCTTCAGGAAGATAAGCCTGTAATATTCCAATCATAGTTAAGCAAATGATTACTTCTATTGATTTTATTTCGCTGCAGCACAACAAAGGTCTTTCAATACCTGTTATCCAGTGAGTGGTTTTGTCAGGATTGAAGAAATAGCTTAAAAACAGCATCATCAAGAAGGCACCGCCGAAGGCGACAAGAGGTGCGTGAATAACGTGTAAATAGTGAGCATATTTATCAACGTCATACAATGCCAGTTTTGTCACTGCTAAAAGAGACAGACCGGAGAATGCTGACACAACCAGTACCGGGAATAAGAATCTCATTCCAAACACGGCTATGGCAATACCCCAAGTTAAGAACCTGTGTTTCCATTTCTCGGTCATTTTTTCGAGTTTTATTGCATTTATGACCGCGTTGTCAAAAGATAATGTTACTTCCAATATTGCAAGAAAGGTAACTATAAATAGTGAAAGCAGTCCATTTCCGTGGGTTTTTTCCCCCCACCATACGGCACAAATGATACCAACGATGGTTACAAAAAATGATCCTTTAAAATACTTTAGCATAACACTCCAACTCTTATATTCTTCTGATGTTAATATATTAACAAAAAAATAGGGCAAAAAACTCATTTTCTTGCCCTATTTATATTATGCTTTGAACTATGCGTTGCCTGCCGTACCTAAAACTTGCATTTTGTGTTTAACAAGTTCTTTAACAGCCGTTCTTCCTGGACCCATATATTCTCTTGGGTCGAATTTCGCAGGTTCTTCAGCGAAGAATTCTCTGATTGTAGAAGTCATTGCTAGTCTTAAGTCTGTATCAATGTTGATTTTTGCAACACCGTTTTTAGCAGCAAATGCTAACATTTCTTCAGGAACACCTTTAGCGTTAGGTAATTTGCCACCGTATTTGTTACATTTTTCAACTAGTTCTTGAGGAACAGAAGATGCACCGTGAAGTACGATTGGGAAATCATATCCTACAACTTCGTTAACAGCTTTTTTGATTTCTGCTAATCTGTCAAAGTCTAATTTAGCATCGCCAGAGAATTTATAAGCACCGTGGCTTGTTCCGATAGCTATAGCTAAAGAATCACAGCCTGTTTCTTTTACGAATCTAGCAGCTTCTTCAGGGTTTGTAAATTTAGCATCAGCAGCTGAAACGTTAACGTCGTCTTCGATACCAGCTAATTTACCAAGTTCAGCTTCTACTGAAACTCCTCTTGCGTGAGCATATTCAACAACTTGTTTTGTTAATGCGATGTTACCTTCTAAGTCAAATCTAGAACCATCGATCATAACAGATGAGAATCCGCCATCGATACAAGATTTACAAATTTCAAAGTCAGCACCGTGGTCTAAGTGTAGTGCTATAGGTACAGTTGTTGTTTCAAGAGCTGCTTGAACCAATTTAA
>JAEZLC010000075.1 GCA_023435965.1 Cyanobacteria bacterium OH_CDB_58
ACTATCGATGCTCAACCTAGAGATAAGAAAATGCAAAGACTTGAAGGAATGTCTGGTGGGGAAAAGTCACTTACGGCTTTGGCTTTTGTTTTTGCTATCCAAAGATACATGCCGGCTCCATTTTATGCTTTTGATGAGGTTGATATGCACCTTGACGGTATAAACGTTGAAAAGTTGGCTGAAATGATTAAAACGCAGTCCAAGGATACGCAATTCATAGTAGTAAGTTTGAGAAAACCTATGATAGAATCAGCTAATAGGACAATCGGCGTTACGCAAAAAGAAAAAGGGATAACTAGAGTTACGGGAGTGAAATTAAGAGACTGATTATGCTTGATGCTAATACTGCTGAAAATTTTTATATGCAAGGGACATCAAATTCTTTAGATAAGGAATTTGGTTCTAATATTGAAATGATATCAACAAGTACTCCCTCTGAGCAGTTAGACGGGATTGAAATTCTTGTGTCCATGGCAAGACACGGGAAAATTGACCCTTGGAATATAGATATAGTAGATATTACGGATAAATATCTTCTCCATCTTGCAGAGAGCAAGGCGAATAATTTAAGGCTTACGGGCAGAACTCTTTTATTCGCGGCCATTTTGTTGAAAATAAAATCAAATATTCTTGAAGGGATAGATCCAATGCAGTTCGAACCTCAAGATGAACATCTCGATATGGATTATGACGATGATTGGATGGAAAATGACTTTGATGAAGAACCTGTAAATAGAAATAACGTTATATCTATTGATGAAGTACTTCAGAGAAGAACGAGTATAAGGCTTAACAGAAACAGGGTCGTAACATTAAAGGATCTTATCAGGCAGTTAGAGTTTTATGAAGAGCTCGATAGAAAACAGTCGCTTAAGAATTCTCTTGAAAGGGCTAAAAGAAGGGTAAAATCTTACGCAAAGTTTACATCTGACGATATTATAAACCTTGCTCATGACGAGTATATTGAGAACAGCGTAAAAATCCTTCATGAAAATTTGGTAAGAATATTCGAGCAGGAAGAAAAAGTCGAATTGAATACGCTTACTCTTCTTGGTATGGATAGGATTTCTGCCTACATTGCACTTCTTTTCCTATCTGCTTCAAGCGATTTCGATCTTGTTCAAGATGAGTTCTACTCCGATCTGTTTGTTGTCAAACAGCCTGTTTTGCAAGAAGAAACGGCATAGAGGTATTGGCGTATGGAACTTAAATCAAGAATAGAAGCAGTATTGTTCGTGACGGCAAATCCTATGCAGATAAAAGAAATAGCAGAGATATTAGGAGCCGATGAATTCGAAACAGAAAATGCTATGTTGGATTTGATTTTGGATTATTCTTCGAGAGAAGGTGCACTGGAAATAGATGATGAAAACGGATATATCCTTCAGGTAAAGAATGATTATCTAGATATTGTTGAGAAACTATGTCCGGTTGAACTGTCCGCTCCTGTTTTAAAAACACTGACCATCATTGCCTTAAAAGAGCCTATTCGTCAATCTGTTCTTAAGGATATGAGGGGCTCTACGGCTTATGATCATGTTCAGGAACTTGTGAAAAAAGGCCTTATAGCAAGAACAAAAGATAAAAACGGTCGTTCTTTTAACCTTAAAACAACTCCTAAATTTGCCGAGTATTTTAAATTAAAAGGCGATACAAAAGCGTTGGCTAAAATATTAGAAATTGACACTAACTTAAAATCTGACTAAAATTGGATAAAGTAGATAATTAAGCTGTTTTTGAGTGTCGAATCAAAAAAAAGAAGTAGTTTTTGTTAAAAAAAGAACCAAGAAGAATTATGTTGTTCTTTTAGTTTTGTTGTTTTTTACCATTGCCTTCTTTATATTTAAGATGTTTCTTCCTGATATATTGTTCGAGATGGGAAAAACAATGTATAACGCGAAAGATTACCCGACATCTGCGGAGCTTTTTAAAAATGCTTATAAATTCAGCTCAAAGAAAAACACGGATTACACAAATTACTGGGTGCTTTCATTATCCCATCTTCCAATGTCCTATTACGTTCAAAAGGATTTGTATTCTATTTCTCAACTTGATGACGGATCTCGTGCCGAGATGTACGCAACAAAGATTTTGACATTTTTCAGAGGTAAAATTTTAGCCAAGGTAGGTGACAATTACATAGAAGATGCTCTAAATGATTCTCAAGTATTGAGATGGAATCTTGGTGCCCAACCTTTGAGCTATTGTATCGTTTACGATACTCAGGTTCCTGACTATTACCCTGCTCTTGTAGAAAAAGCTTTTAGTCAGTGGCACAGGATGTCGAATGGGCTGGTTAAATTTCAACAAATACAAAATATTCAAGATGCTAATATAGTGGTTTCGTTTATTGATGTTGACAGTTCAAAGCTTTGCCACGGAAATAGCTGTGAATACAGCGTAGGAACCACCGTTCCGGTTGTTCAAGATGACCTTTTAAAATATATGGACGTTAAAATCAATGTTAAAAATAATCTAAGACAATTTTTCTCGCCAGAGGACATTTCTACAGTTTTAGTTCATGAAGTAGGCCATTCTTTGGGGATTTGGGGTCATAGCAAATATATTTCTGATGTTATGTTTTATTCGGCTGATAAATTGTACGGCGATGAAGGTCAAAAACATATATCACAAAGAGATATAAATACTTTGCGTCTTTTGTATTCTTTGGCTCCTGATATAACTAATCAAAATTCTTCTGTTGTGAGCTACGAAAGATTCTTTTATGCCCCAATTTTTTTTGGTGATATTTCAAGAAGCAAGGCATACAATATTGACAGGGCAATGAAAAACTTGAGAGAAAACCCTGATGATACCAGCAATTGGCTAGAGTTGGCATCCAGATATTCTACAGATAAACAATACGAAAAAAGTAATGAAATATTATCTCAAGCGCTTTTTGTTGCCAGAGATCCTCAGACTGTGTCCGTCATATATTACAACATGGCCAGTAATTATTTATATCTTTCTAAAAACCAAGAAGCATTGCAATTGGCTTATAAAGCCCAACAGTTAAATGATGATTTCGAAACCAAATCTCTTATAGCTCTTATAAAATCTGCCAATAAAGACTACAAAGGTGCAGAATCAGACTTTGTTAAACTTAGACAAGAACAGCCTTCTAATATAGATTTAGCACTTAATTTGACAGATATGTACATCAATAAAAAAGATTATGTCAAAGCACATGATACGGTAAAATCATTATTGAGTTCTAACCCCAAGGCAAAAGATGATCCAAGACTTGCCGGTTACAAGCTATATGCATTGTTTTAGCTATTCTTTTACGCTTCCACCCAGAATGTCATTTATAAAGTATTTTTTGCCGAGTAAAAATATAACAATAACCGGAATAGAGCAAATAACCGAATAAGCCATTAATTGCCCCCATTGAGTTATTTCTCTGAAGCTTCCTTTGAAATTAGCCAGGCCGATTGGTAATGTTCTCATTGAATCAGAATTTGTAATGATTAATGGCCACATAAAGCTGTTCCAGGAGGTTATGAATGTAAAAATAGCTAGTGTCACAATTGCGGGAATTGCAAAAGGCAGTGCTATTTTAAAAAATATCGAATATGTATTGCAGCCATCTATTTTAGCTGCTTCCTCCAAATCTTTTGGGAGTGATTTGAACCATTGCCTCATCATAAATACCCCAAATCCCCCAAATAACCCTGGTACGATTAATCCTTGATAAGTATCAATCCAGTTAAATTCTCGCATAATAAAAAATAATGGGATGATGTTAACCTGAGGAGGCACCATCATTGTTATGAGCACAAGAAAAAACAAAGGTTCTTTGAATTTGAAGTCTAATCTGGCAAAGGCATACCCGGCCATTGCAGAGATAAAGACCTGACCGATGGTAGTCATAAACGCTACATAAAAGCTGTTTGTAAAATATTTTTTGAGTGCTACTGCATTAAATACATTTGTGTAATTATCGTTGATAAACGGCTTTGGGATGATCGTCGGTGGGGTGCTGAAAATCTGAGAATCGGTCATAAATGAAATGCAAAACATCCATAAGAATGGCATTAACATTGATAATGCACCTAGGATTAGAATAGTGTATCCGGAAATTTTAATTATTTTTTTCATTCACTTATGCCATTAATCTGACGAATTAATAATAACATCATCTTTTAAGTTTGATAAGCATATTCATTGTTAAAACTTGAATATTATGAGATAATAGGCTTGTTAAACAGAAGGGT
>JAEZLC010000131.1 GCA_023435965.1 Cyanobacteria bacterium OH_CDB_58
CCATTAAGCAGGGAACTCTACCCTAAGCAGCTAATAAAATTAAACGGAGAAGACAGCCTGTTGCAATCCACCTTCAAAAGATTGACTACATTTGTCGAGCCAACTAACATCGTATCTATTACCAACGTAAAACACGCTAACGATGTGAAGTTTCAACTCAGTCAAATAAACCCCAACAGTACTACATTGGTTGAACCTATGGGTAAAAATACAGCACCAGCAATCGCGTGTACTTTAGAATTCATCAGACAGAAATCAGATAAAGATGAAATCGTTCTCATCGTTCCTTCAGATCAGCTCATAACAGACATTAAAGCATTCGAGCAAAGCGTTAAGGACGCTATCAAAATAGCAGAAGATGGATATATAGTCACTTTTGGCATCAGACCATCTTATCCCGAGACCGGATATGGGTATGTAAAAATTGAAAATAAATTTAAAACAGGTTATAAAGTCGAAAAGTTTGTAGAAAAACCGAATCTTGAAACGGCAAAACAATACATAAGCGATGGCGGATATTACTGGAATGGCGGTATTTTCTTAGGAAAAGCATCCACAATATTAGAAGAATTTGCACACCTTTCTAAAGAGGTTTTTGAAAACTTAAACCAACTGGATTTTAGTGAAAAAGCATCTATTCCATTTGGAACGTACGAAAAAATGCCCTCTATTTCTATCGACTACGCGATAATGGAAAAGTCCGACAAAGTAGCGTTGGTTGAACTCAAATCCGACTGGAATGATCTTGGTTCTTGGCAGTCCTTGTACGACGTTAAAGAAAAAGACAGTAAAGGCAATGTTATTGAAGGAAATGTTATAGCAAATGATGTTTCTAACTCATTAATCTACAGTTCAAAAAAGCTTGTTGCAGCTTGCGGTTTAGAAGATATCATAATCGTAGAAACCGAAGATGCAATAATGGCTTGTAAAAAAGACCGCTCACAAGAGGTAAAGCAAGTATATGAAGAGCTAAAGTCAAAAGACGATGCTGCTCACCTATTACACAAAACGGTTTTCAGACCTTGGGGATATTACACCTGCCTTGCAGAAGGCGAAGGCTATCTGACAAAAGTAATAGGGGTTGCCCCAAAACAGAAGTTGTCCATACAATCTCACAACCACCGCTCTGAGCACTGGGTTGTTCTTGAGGGCAAAGCCCTTGTCATACTAAATGATGAAGAACATTATTTAGAAGCAGGACAAAGTATAGATATCCCACTGCAAGCTAAACACTCCCTTCAAAACCCTTACGAAAAAGAACTTAAGATAATAGAAGTTCAAAAAGGGGATTATATCTCAGAAGACGATATAATCAGATATGAAGACGTGTACGGCAGAGTATAAAAAATATTATTTTACTATTCTCATAATGTAATCGTAATAGTCATTGCCTTTATATTTTTGGGCTGTTTCTTTAACCTGTTCTTTTGTCAAAAACTTCATTTGATAAGCGATTTCTTCAAGACAAGCGATTTTTATGCCTTGATTTTCTTCGACTGTCTGAACAAATTGTCCAGCCTGAAGCAGAGATTTATGGGTCCCCGTGTCTAGCCAAGCAAAGCCTCTGCCTAAAAGCTCTACATTCAAATTATCCTTTTTTAAATAGATGTTATTTAAATCTGTTATCTCGAGTTCTCCTCGCTTAGATGGTTTCAGATTTTTGGCATATTCAACAACTTTATTGTCATAAAAATAAAGTCCCGTTACAGCATAATTTGATTTTGGGTTCTTTGGTTTTTCTTCTATTGATTTGACCTTTTTAGATTGATCAAACTCCACAACTCCAAAGCGTTCAGGATCTTTTACCTGATATGCAAAAATTGTGGCACCGCAATTATTTGACACAACACATTTTAAAGTAGTTGAAAAACCTTGACCATAAAATATATTGTCTCCCAGTATCAAGGCAACACTGTCAGAACCTATAAAATCTTCGCCCAAAATAAATGCCTGAGCGAGTCCTTCAGGTTTTGGCTGTACTTTATAACTAAAATTAACACCTATGTTAGAACCATCTCCTAGCAATTTTTCAAAATTAGGCAAGTCTTGGGGTGTAGAAATAATCAAAATATCCTTGATGCCGGCAAGCATCAACACTGAAATAGGGTGATAAACCATAGGCTTGTCATAAACGGGCAAAAGTTGTTTTGAAACCGCCATGGTGCTGGGATAAAGGCGTGTTCCGGCCCCTCCTGCTAAAACAATACCTTTCATTATTCACTCCTTAAAATTAAGTAATCTTTAAGTGCCAGCTTCCAATCCCGCAGGCAATCCTGTGACTGCAAAACACTATATTTAGGTCTTTTTGCGGGTCTTGCAAAGTCTTGAGTTTTACAGGCTTTCAAATTTACTTTTTCTCCTGTCTGAGAAAAAATTTCCTTTGCAAACCCATGCCAGCTTGTACTTCCGCAACCTGAAACATGGTAAATATCTGAAGGTGCTTCTTCTTCTAGAAGTTCTATTATCCCTTCCACCAAATCGACGGTCCAAGTGGGAGAACCTACTTGATCATCAACCACATTAATTTCTTCTTTCTCCTTCAGAGAGAGCATCGTCTCTACGAAATTTTTTCCGTGATGACCATAAAGCCAACTTGTTCGCACTATGTAGAACTTTGGGCAGTGGCTCATAACAGCTTCTTCGCCTCTTAATTTGCTTATGCCGTAATTGTTTATCGGATTTGGCTTATCTTCTGGAGTATATGGAGATTCTTTTTCTCCATCAAAAACATAATCCGTAGAAATATAAACTATAGGAATATCTTTTGAACCACAGGCTTTAGCAAGATTTTCAGTCCCTTTTTCATTAATCAAAAGAGCTTTTTCAAAATCCTTCTCAGCACCATCGACATCGGTATATGCGGCACAATGGATAACAATATCAGGATTTTCTTCAGCAATAATCCGCCTTACAGCCAACTCATCTGTTATATCGAGAGTTTCTATGTCCGTTTCGATTACTTCATACCCTTCGTCTTCAAGGATTGGGCATAAATCTTGCCCTAACATTCCATTCGCACCTGTGACCAATGTTTTCATTATACTGTTTCTTTCTTTGATTCTATGGACTTAATCCAATCTTGATTTTTCAAATACCAGTCAATTGTAATTTTTATACCTTCTTCAAAAGTTAGTGAAGGTTCCCAGCCCAGCTCTGTTTGAATTTTAGTATTATCTATGGCATAACGCCTGTCATGTCCTAACCTATCTTCAACAAATTCTATTGAGGACTCATCCTTACCCATTGCCTCAAGTATAATTTTAGTGATTTCCATATTGGTTTTTTCGTTATGCCCACCAATGTTGTATACTTGACCTTCTCTGCCTTTATGAAGAACTGCATCTATTGCAGAACAATGGTCATAAACATAGAGCCAATCTCTAACATTAAGTCCATCACCATATACAGGCACCTTCTGATTTTTTAGCAACCTCATGATAAATAAAGGGATGAGCTTTTCCGGATATTGATACGGACCATAGTTATTAGAACAACGAGTTGTTAACACAGGCATTTTATATGTTTCATAATAAGCTCTTACAAGCATATCAGCACTCGCTTTTGACGCAGAATAAGGTGAATTAGGAGCAAGCGGCGTTTCTTCTGTAAAATATCCGCTTTTTCCCAAGCTTCCATATACTTCATCTGTAGAAACCTGCAAATATCTTGATAGTTTAAATTCTTTAGCCGCTTCTAACAAATTTAAAGTGCCTCTGACATTGGTATCAATAAAAATCTCAGGGCCCGTTATACTTCTATCAACATGGCTTTCTGCCGCAAAATTTACGATAATATCACATTCTGCAGTTAATTCCCTTACAATTTTTTTATCTCTTATATCACCATGTACAAATTTATAATTGGGATTATTTTCAATGTCTATAAGGTTCTCTTTATTACCGGCATAAGTCAATGAGTCCAAGTTTACTACTTTATAATCAGGATAGGTGTTTATGATATGCCTAACAAAACAACTCCCTATAAAACCCGCACCGCCAGTGACTAATAACTGCAAAGTTTCTCCTTTAATTCTTTAAAACAAGGCTGAATCTTATCTTTTTCACTGACTATAGGTTCAAAATCAACCCCCCAGTCAATAT
>JAEZLC010000147.1 GCA_023435965.1 Cyanobacteria bacterium OH_CDB_58
GCAAGTCAACATCCTTGCTGAAAACGGATTTGAAGAAGTAGTATTTACGGGAATTCACATCGGACAATGGGGATACGACTTTGATGAAAAGACTACCCTGATTAAACTGCTAGAAGAAATAGAAAAAACAAAAATTACAAGGTACAGGCTAGGCTCCCTAAATCCTTTAGAACTGAATGATAAGCTTGTGGATTTTTTAGCAAACTCAAGCAAATTCTGCCCTCACTTTCATTTATCGCTACAATCAGCATGTGACAAGACTTTAACTGACATGAACAGACATTATTCATTTAACCTTTCTTATGAGCTTATTTCGAAGCTCAACGAAAAGTTTCAGCTTCCATTTATCGGAAGTGATGTGATAGTAGGCTTTCCTGGAGAAAGTGATGAAGATTTTCTGCTCACCTATAACAACCTAAAGAAAAGCAACATATCTCAAATTCACGTTTTTCCTTACTCAAAAAGAAAGAACACTAAAGCTTGTGATATGCCTGATCAGGTTTCTGCGGAGAAGAAAAAAGAAAGAGCAAATCTTTTAAAAAAACTTTCAGAAAAAAAACTTGAAGAATTTTTCAAAAAAAATATTGGAACTACAGCAGAAATAATAGTTGAAAAAAATAAAGACAAGCAGACGGGTTTGTACAAAGGTGTAACCAGAAATTACATAAATGTACTTTTAGAAGGAAAACCGGAAACTGACTGTAATATTCAAAAAGTAAAAATCACAGGTTTTTCTCAAAATAAAAATAAACTAAAGGGCGAAATAATATCTTAATAAAGTTGGCTCAGATGCCAGGATATGAGAATATATAATAGAAACGTAACTTTAACATGAACAGATTATTGCAATCTACAAATCAGAGAATAGTGATAGGTATATTAGCGGCAGCTATATCTTTTCTTTGTCTTTTAAGAGGAGGATTTTTGTTATTATTCGCATCTCTGCTTTTTATACTTCTAGGAGTTAGAGAATACGAACAAATCCTTGAAAAAAAAGGAATCTACCCATCTGCATACATAATAGTCTTTGTATCCTTTTTGATAAGTAGTGCGGCTGTTTTTAAATTTTCTAACTTTATCCTCTTAATTTTATTCTTTGGAATATTATTAACTTTCTTCTCGGCAATTTTATTTAAAAAGAAGCCTTACATAATAAACATTTCCACCACCATTCTTGGATTTTTATTAAGCTGGTTGGCTTGTTTCATTATTTTTCTGAGCCAAATGAATACAAAAACTATTTCAAACAGTTACTACAACATAACTGATGGTATCGGGTATATTATTTTTTTAGTTTGTATAGTGATAATTACTGACTCAAGTGCTTGTTATTTTGGAAAAAAATACGGAAAAAAGAAACTACTGGAAGAAATAAGTCCAAACAAGACAGTATTTGGAGCCGTTATCGGCTACATAATTGCAATTATTGTTTCTTTGATAATTGGAAAATACCTTCTGAACATAACTCTCTTAAATAGTTTTATTCTCGGTTCTTTGATTTCTGTATCATCACAATTTGGAGACCTATCAATATCACTACTGAAAAGGGATGCAGGTATCAAACATTCTGGAACATTATTTTTAGAAAACGGAGGATTACTTGATAGAATAGACAGCTTTATTTTTTCGGCACCTCTAACTTTTTACTATGCACAATTTCTAAACATTTCGAATCAACAACCAATCAACTATATATTCAATTTATTATTTTAAAAAGAAAGAATATGAATAAAATATTACTCATATATCCACCGGGCAAACCGTTTCAAAGAGGGGAAGACAGATGTCAAATCAATCTCGACGACTGTGCTACTCAAAACATCAGAGCTTGCAATGATTTAGGTTATGCGGCAGCTGTTCTTAAAAAAAAGAATTACGAAATACAATTAAAAGACTATCAATCAGAAAAACTCTCTGACGAAGATCTTTTCAGTGATATAAAAACTTACAATCCGGATTTAATTTTAATAAGCACTACTAACACAACTATCTTTGATGATCTTGCACTTATAAAAAAAGTTAAAGAGTTTTCTCGTGCATCTATCGTTTTAAAAGGTGCCATCTTTTACGCACCTGAAAAAGAAATGCTTAAACAGCTTGATTTAACAGATGTTGATGTATTAATAGGCGGAGAAATAGATTTCATAATAGATAAAGTCGCAGATTATCTCCTAAAAGGAGAAGGAAACTTAACTCAAGTACCTTCTATTTTATACAAGGATAAAAACGAAGAGTTCACACCGACAGAGTTTAATAATTGGGATGAAGACCTTGATAAACAGCCATTTCCCGCAAGACATCTGATGAACAATAGTTTATACGTAAGGCCTGACACAGGCGAAGTTATGGCAACCATCCAAACAGCCAGAGGCTGCCCTTCAGAGTGTATATTTTGCATCACCCCACAAATATCGGGGAAAAAAATCAGATTAAGAAGCCCTCAAAATATAATGGAAGAGCTTTTTGAATGCTATGAAAAATACAACATAAAAAACTTCTTTTTTAGAGCAGATTCTTTCACTTTTGATGAAAAATGGGTCAATGAATTATGCACTCTGATAATCAATTCAAAGTTGTGGAAAAAAATACAATTTACAGCAAACGGAAGGGTAAAACCATTAAAAAAAGAAACTTTGCAGATTATGAAAAAAGCAGGATGCTTCACTATCGCTTTTGGGTTTGAATCCGGAAGTGAAGAAACTATGAAAAAAATAAAAAAAGGAGCAACTCTGCAAGATAATAAGCAGGCTATGTCTTGGGCTAAAGAAATAGGATTACCGGTTCTTGGAATGTTTATGATCGGTTTCCCCTGGGAAGATAAAACTCATATAGAGGACACAAAAAAACTTATATATGAATTAGAGCCTGATTTTATAGAAATCACATTGGCCCTGCCGTTTTATGGAACACAACTTTATGACATCTGCCTGGAGCAAAACCTTGTGAAAGCACCAGTTTACGGAAGCGACTTTTTTAATGCCAGCCTGACTGAAACCACAAAACTAACCACTTCAGAACTCTTGGAGATTAGAAAAAATATTCTATTGAGCTACTACCTCAGACCAAAGTATATTTTTAAAAAAGTAATCAACACAATACTGAAACCTAAAGTATTATTAAACTATTTTAAATATGGATTTAGACTTCTAATAACCTTGCTTACAAAGGGAAAAAGGTAAAGTTTAAGAAACACTGCAAACTTGTCTGAGTCAATTCTCCATGATAAATTATTCTTTATAAGGCTTATGCCTTAAAGACGAGAATGGAATAATTTATGAAATATGTACCGCTGCATTTACACAGTGAATACAGCTTGTTAGACGGAGCCATAAGAAACAAAGAACTTTGCAAATTTGCAAAGGAAAGTGGCATGGAAGCAATTGCGGTTACTGACCACGGAGCAATGTACGGTGCGATAGAATTTTACAGAACAGCAAAAGATATGGGAATAAAGCCCATTATCGGTTGTGAGGTGTATGTATATCAAGGCGAACTTAGCGAAAAAGATCAACTAAACAACAAGTTATATCACCTTGTATTGCTTGCAAAAAACAAAACCGGGTACCAAAACCTTGTAAAACTTGTGAGTGCGTCCTGGATAGAAGGTTTTTACTA
>JAEZLC010000149.1 GCA_023435965.1 Cyanobacteria bacterium OH_CDB_58
CATTAGTGATTACTAAAGAGGGTGATGTAATTGCGATTGATGCTAAGATGAATTTTGATGACAATGCATTATTTAGACATCCTGAGATACTCGAGCTGAAGGATGAGCTGGAGGAAAATCCTCTTGAATTAGAGGCTCAAAAATTTGATCTTAATTATATTAAACTAGACGGTTCAATAGGTTGCATGGTAAATGGTGCAGGGCTTGCAATGGCAACAATGGACGTGATAAAGCTGGCAGGAAAAGATGCGGCTAATTTCTTGGATGTTGGCGGAGGTGCAAGCAGTGAAAAAATCGAGAAAGCTTTTAAAATCCTAGTATCTGATGAAAGTGTTAAAGCGGTTTTTATAAATATTTTCGGCGGTATCTTGAGGTGTGATATTCTTGCAGAGGGCTTTACCAAGGCTGCAAAAAATCTTAATCTCGAACTTCCTTTGATTGTCAGGATGGAAGGAACAAATAAAGATGCCGGTACAAAAATATTAAATGAATCAGGGCTTAAGTTCAAAGTAGTATCAGACTTAAGCGAAGCTGTAGATGTTATTAAGGATTTATAACGATGGCAATATTTGTAAATAAAGACACAAGAGTAATAGTTCAGGGGATAACTGGCAAGGAAGGTTCTTTTCATGCGAAGTCTTGCTTGGATTACGGGACAAAAATAGTTGGGGGGGTAACTCCTAACAAAGGCGGAACTGAAATTTTTGGTTTACCGGTGTTTAACACGGTCAGAGAAGCAAAGGATGCCTTAAGTCCAGATGCTACAATGATTTTTGTTCCTCCAAAATTCGCGGCAGGTGCCATAATTGATGCGGCAGAGGCTGGTATTGAACTTATAATTTGCATAACAGAAGGCATTCCTGTGTTGGATATGATGAAAGCCAAAAAAACAGTCTTGGCAAATAATGTCAGATTAATCGGACCAAACTGCCCGGGTATTATAACGCCAGAAGAGTGCAAAATAGGTATAATGCCCTCATCCATCCATAAAAAGGGAAATGTAGGTGTCGTTTCCAGAAGTGGGACTTTGACTTATGAAGCTGTGTATCAGTTGACTCAGTTAGGCATTGGACAATCAACATGTATCGGTATCGGCGGTGATTCAATAATCGGCACAACCTTTATCGATTGTCTTAAAGCCTTTCAGGATGATCCACAAACCCATGCTATTTGTATGATAGGCGAAATCGGCGGCAGTGCGGAAGAAGAAGCCGCAGAGTTTATAAAATCATACGTTACAAAACCAGTTGTCAGCTTTATTGCAGGCTTAAGTGCTCCTAAAGGCAAAAGAATGGGCCATGCCGGAGCTATAATATCCGGAGGAAAAGGAACGGCTCAGAGTAAAATTGAGGCTTTGGAATCAGCTAATGTTTCAGTATGCAACAATCCTGCTGACTTGGGAGTAACTATTAAGTCTCTGTTAGAAAAGTAATTTTATAATATAATGTAAAAAAGTAGAATATAGGAATTTATTAGAGATGGATAAATCACAACGACAAAGAGCTGAAGAGCAAGATCATATTCAAAGAAGAACTAATTTTGATGCTGTTGAATACAATTTGACATCAGAGCAGGCAAAGGTAGAAGCTGAAAGATGCTTAAATTGCAAAAATGCAAGATGTATAGCAGGTTGTCCTGTTAATATCAACATTCCAAAGTTTATTCAGGCAATCAAAGAAGATAATCTTGAAGCCGCAGGAGATGTAATAAGAGAAACAAGTTTATTGCCTTCTGTATGCGGAAGAGTTTGCCCTCAGGAAAGACAATGCGAAGGTAAATGCGTTTTGGGAATTAAATCTGAACCAATCGCAATAGGTGCTTTAGAGAGATACGTCGGAGATAATACAGAGGCGAAAAGCGGAAATATTGTTCCTACAGGTAAAAAAGTGGCGGTTATCGGTTCAGGTTGTGCCGGAATAACTGCAGCAGCAGACTTGAGAAAATTAGGACACGATGTAGTTGTTTTTGAAGCTCTTCATGAACTAGGCGGCGTTCTTAGATATGGAATCCCTCCATTTAGGCTTCCAAGAACAGTTTTGGACAGAGAAATCGATTCTCTGAAAAGCATCGGAGTTGAGTTTGAGACAAACGTGGTTGTCGGTAAATCTATAACCATCCAGCAGTTAAAAGATGATGGTTTCGATGCAATATTTATTTGCTCAGGTGCTGGACTTCCTAAAATGTTAGGGGTTGGCGGTGAAAACTTAAACGGTGTTTATTCAGCCAATGAGTTTTTAACAAGAGTAAATCTTATGCACGCTCATAAAGATGAAACACCTACTCCTATAAGAGTTGGTAAAAAGGTTGCGGTTATAGGTGGTGGAAACGTTGCTATGGACGCGGCAAGGGTGGCTGTAAGAGTCGGATTTGATGAAGTTTATATTGTATATAGAAGAACGGAAGCCGAGCTTCCTGCAAGATTGGAAGAAATTAGACACGCCAAAGAAGAAGGGGTTATCTTCAAATTCTTGCATAATCCTACTGAAATAGTGGGTAAAGACGGCTATGTAACAGGAATGAATCTGGATATCATGGAACTTGGCGAACCTGATGAATCAGGAAGAAGAAGACCAATTTCTACAGGTAAAACCGAGCTTATGGATGTTGATACTGTGATAGTGGCTTTAGGTACAGGTCCTAACCCTATTATTCAAGATTCTGCAGCTTCTGAGGATTTGAACTTGGAAACAAACAAATGGGGCTATATTGTAATTGACTCTGAAACCGGCAAAACTTCTATTGACGGAGTTTACGCTGGTGGAGATGTTGCTCCAAGCGGCGAATCCAATGCTATAAATGCTATGGGTGCTGGAAAGAAAGCAGCTAAAGCTATAGACGAATATTTAAAAACACTATAAGGTATTATAAGAGCCTTTTATAGATATAATAACGGGGAATTATTCCCCGTTATTTTTATGGTTACATTTTTGGATTTTTTCTAATGCTTTTTTCTTGTTGTATGTTATGTCATTTCTTCCTATCAGCTTTAATAAGCCTAGTTTGAACAACTTGAGTGTAATCTCTTTATCGTGTAATACGAGGATTGTCCTTATTTTTTTGTCTTTTAGCCTTATGATAATTTCTTCAAGTGCGAAGACCGCGGATATGTCCATCGCTGTTATTCTTGAACAATCAAGTATTATGCATTCTTTCTCGAGGTAATTTTCTATTCTTGAAATTACTTGAGATGCAGACCCAAAGAAGAAAATACCGTCTATTGTTATTACGGTGATATTTCTGTCGCAGATTTTCTCTCCGTTTTCAACACTGCATTCCTCAATCTCGTCAACATCTACGTTGATTTGTTTAGAAATATTTATTGCAAACAAAATTGAAGCCAAAACGATTCCTACTCCAACTGCAAAGATTAAGTCATCAAATACCGTTATCAGAAACACAATAAGCATAACAATAAGATCTTCTTTAGGAGCTATTTTTATTACCTTTATAAATTTGTAGTCTATTATGTCAAATCCTACTTTTATAAGTATCGCAGCTAGTACAGCCAAGGGTATTTGAGAAGCTAAGGGAGCTAAACATATCAATATCATTACCAGGATTAAAGAATGGATAACCCCTGATAGTCTGGTGTTACCACCGCTTTTTATGTTTACAACCGTTCTCATTGTAGCTCCTGCACCAGCGATACCACCGAACATAGCCGCTGCCATATTTCCAAGCCCCTGACCGATGAGCTCTTTGTTAGAATTGTGCTTCGTCTTGGTTAGAGAATCAGCTACGATTGAGGTTAAAAGAGAGTCGATTGAGCCTAAACAAGCCAGAGTCAAGGCTATCGGAAGCATAATTTGAAAATCCTTAAAATCAAAAGCTGTCAGTTGAAACTGAGGCAGTGCCCTTTGTATTTCCCCGATTTTTGGAACATCAAGTTGAAGCACATACGTCAAAGCAGTTATAGAAATCAGGGCGATCAATATTGGCGGTATTTTTTTTGATATTTTTTTAGGAGTTAAAAATAAAATTAATAATGTTAATGTCCCAATCAAAAGGCATTGTACGTTCATCATATCAAAGGAGGTAAAGAATTTTTGAATTGAGTCTATAGTTGTTCCCATAGAAGGCAAGCCAACAAACGGGTTTATTTGCAATAGTATTATGATAACCCCGATTCCGCTCATAAAACCTGATATTACAGGGTATGGGACATACTTCACGTATTTACCCGTTTTAAGTACTCCAAAAAGTATTTGTATTATCCCTGCCAGAAAGATTGACATGAAGACCAATCCGGCTTGGTTTGGGTGGGTCGCCACAATAGAAGCTACGACGACCGTCATTGGACCTGTTGGGCCTGATATTTGGGTTGCTGTTCCTCCGAAAATGCTTGCGAAGAAACAAACCAGAATTGCTCCATATAACCCGGCGAGAGGTCCTAAACCGCTGGCAATCCCGAATGCCAAACCCATTGGCAGTGCTACTATACCTGCAGTTATTCCTCCAAATATATCTCCTCTGATGTCTTTTACTTTGTTCAAAAACATAATGTCTCCTATTTTATTTTGTTGAAAAATTAATGTTATTCTGCCTCTTGCTTGCTAAGCTGGCCGATATTCATATTGCTTTTTATTAGAAAGAGAATAAAAAATGTACTTATAATAATAAGTGTTATTGTCTGGAATGCAAAAGCGATGGCTAGAGCAGACGACTTATCTATTTTGTATATTCCAAGTGCCAGAATAAATGCATATTGATAAGGTCCGATGTATATAGATGTGGACGGGATTGCTGATGCCAGAGCTATGAAACAGATTACAAGCAATGATATTGAAAAGTATGTTTCGATGTTGAATCCAGAAATTAAAAAATAAACGCAAATGCATTCAATTGTCCATATTAACAAGCTTAGTAAACTTGCGTTGATGAGATTTTTTCTCTCAAAAATTGAACCAAAGCCATTTATAAATGAATTCATCCACAGCCTAAGTTTTTCTGTAGCGTTTATAGCATAGTGATTTATTTTTTCAGGCAGTTTAGAAAACAAGTTTTTTAGATATTCAAATATTTGATTGGTTTTATTGTATTTAAATATCAAGTATATTGTGAGGAAGCTTCCAATAAAAAATAGTCCAGAAATACCTATAAGATCGAACATCCATTCTTTTTTGCAGTATAAAAGAG
>JAEZLC010000161.1 GCA_023435965.1 Cyanobacteria bacterium OH_CDB_58
TTTTATCACTTTTAATAACATTAATAACAGGCATTACAGTAGTGTATTTTGCTTATCTGAATTTAAACAATGAAGCGATAATAATGTGCCCGTTTCAAAACGTAAATTTTGAAATGGCAGCCGGTCACTTGATAATATTGCTATTTGCAGGTGGTGCACTTGCAGGATTTAGTTTTGCTGCATACAACTACGCAGGAAAAATGGAAACTCTAAACGCGTACAAAAGAAAGTTTGAAAAAATGTCTGTTCAAAGTGACTGCGACGACACAAAACTAAAAGCTTTAGAAACAAAAATCCAGACACTGGAAGTTGCACTTGAAAACGCTTTGAAAAATAAAGAATAAAAGCATTACAAAAATTAAAATAATAGCCACTATAAAAACAGTTAAAGTTGACATTCTACTTTGCTTATAGTTTTATAGTAATACTTGGTAAAGTATCATGTAAGTTTGTGCTGAACTCTACTGATCACTGTATAAATTAAATAATAAATTACATAAGGAGAAATTATGCCGACTATCTCTCAGTTAGTTCGTAAAGAACGTAAAAAATTAACTGATAAAACTAAATCACCAGCATTAACAAATTGCCCTCAAAGACGTGGCGTTTGTACAAGAGTTTATACAACAACTCCTAAAAAACCTAACTCAGCACTTAGAAAAGTTGCTAGGGTAAGATTAACAAATGGTTTTGAAGTTACTTCATACATTCCTGGTATCGGCCATAACCTTCAAGAGCACTCTGTTGTACTTATCAGAGGCGGAAGGGTAAAAGACTTACCAGGGGTAAGATACCACATCATCAGAGGCACACTAGATACAGCAGGCGTTGCTAACAGATCTCAAGCTAGATCAAAATACGGCGCTAAAAGAGCTAAGAAAAAATAGGAAAGGCAATATATAAATGTCAAGACGTAGTAAACCACCAAGAAGAATTCCGACACCGGATCCAATCTATAATAATGTTGATATAGCAAAATTCATCAACAGATTAATGAGACGCGGTAAAAAATCTATTGCAGAGAAAATTTTCTATTCTACTTTAGAAAAAATTAAAGAAAAAACTAACGACGAACCAACAGAAATCTTCAAAAAAGCTTTAACAAATGCAACTCCACTTTTAGAAGTTAAAGCAAGAAGAATCGGTGGTTCAACATATCAAGTACCAGTAGAAGTTAAAGCTGACAGAGGTATGGCTTTAGGTTCTTCATGGCTAATCGAATCAGCTAAAAAACGCAGCGGTAAATCAATGGTAGAAAAACTAACAAGCGAATTACTTGATGCATCTAACGGTTCTGGTTCAGCATGCAAGAAACGTGAAGACACCCACAAAATGGCTGAAGCTAACAAAGCTTTCGCTCACTACAGATACTAATCAATTGATTACAATAAAAAAATGCTCTCGTTATGAGAGCATTTTTTTATATCTCTTTTTCAATTTATTCAAACAAAGCATCAATAAATTCTTTTTGATCAAAGTCTTTCAAGTCGGTCATTTTCTCGCCGACTCCCACCAGTTTAATCGGAAGGGCAAGTTCTTTTGCTATTGCAATAACTATACCGCCTTTGGCACTTCCATCGAGTTTGGTCAACGCAACTGAGCTTAAGTTTGCAACTTCTGCAAACAACTTAGCCTGAGACAGACCGTTTTGTCCGGTATTTGCGTCAAGTACTAGAATACTTTCTTTCAATGCTTCTGAAGCAAGCTTATCAATAACGGATTTTACTTTTTGAAGCTCTTCCATAAGATTTCTTTTATTTTGAAGCCTACCTGCAGTATCTATCAACAGGACATCATACTTTTCATTCTGAGCCTTTAGTATGGCATCGTATACGACAGCTGCTGCGTCGATTCCATCTTTTCTATAAATGTCTGCACCCGCTCTCTCTGACCAGATGTTTAGTTGTTCTTCTGCTGCTGCTCTGAAGGTATCTCCGGCCGCTACGAGAACTTTTTTTCCTTGCAGATTAAATCTATGAGCCAACTTCCCTATTAATGTTGTTTTTCCCGCCCCATTAACTCCGGTTATAAAATATATATTCAGATGGTTTTCTACATACTTAAGAGGTTGTGCCTCTGTTGATAAAAGTATTGATTCAAATTCTTCTTTTAAAAATTGCTTTACCTGAGAAGGTTTGACTCGAGTTTGTTTTCTGAGTTTATCAACAATTTCTGATGCTACATTTACGCCCAAATCAGCTTTAATCAAAAGTTCTTCCATATCATCAAGAATAAAGTCGTCAAATTCTTCTTCATTTTCAACTGATTGTACAACATTTTGAACTAGCGCTTGAGTAGTATTAGAGATAGTTTTTTTTAAGTTTTCAAAAGACAAACCAAAGAAAGAAGAATCTTTTTTTTCTTCTTCTTGAAGTTTTGGTTCTTCTTTTTTCTTAAAAAAATCGAACATATCTATATACCTAATCTATAGCAAGTTATTTTCTGAAACAACTTTTCCTAAAATACCGTTTACGAATGAAGCACTGTCGTCTGTAGAATATTTTTTCGCTAGCTCCACAGCTTCGTCGATTACAACTTTTATAGGAGCACCCTTGATGAATAACAGCTCAGTAATTGCAATTCTAAGGATGTCTTTGTCCATTTTGACCAATCTGTCTATATCCCAGCCGAAAGCGAATTTTTTTATTTGTTCATCTACAGCTTGGCTATTTTGTTTATAAGATTTAGCGATTGTCATGATGTAATTCTTAACTTCGCTGTTTTCTTCTAGAGCAGTCATTTCAGCTATCTCAAGTGCCATTATTGCCTTTTCTGAAATATTTATCAACTCATCAATTCTGCCAATCATATCAGAAGTCATTGGAAGAGCGACAGGAACGTTAGAAACGGTGAGCGGTCTTTCAAGATTAATAGGGCTATCGCTTTCATAGTTTTCAATGTATTCCTTAATATCAAATAAAGCTGAAGTTGTAATTTTAAGCTCTTCTGAAGCATTATTTGTAAGGGCTCTTACTGATTTCAGAATAATGTCTTCAAATTCTGAATCCTGATATTTATCTATTTTTTTATCCAGCTGAGAAAAAAGTATTAGAGCTAATTCTCGAGCAGCACGTCTTGCTTGCATATAATAAAATTCCTTGTTATCTATATCTTATACTATATTAAGCCATAAAAAAAAAAGAAAGTATAGTTCGAAACAAAAAAACTTGACTTTTAATTATGGTCTTACTAAGATATATATATAGCCTGATGTTGGGGCGTCGCCAAGCGGTAAGGCACCTGGTTTTGGTCCAGGCATTCAGAGGTTCGAATCCTTTCGCCCCAGAATATTAAAAGAGATCACTTTTAAGTGGTCTTTTTTATTATAAAACCTGTTCAAACAACATTTCGGGATTAGCATCCTTTAGGTTTTTTATCCATGTAGATAAAGAATTGGCCCAGAACTCTGAATACTTAATCTGAAAATTTAAATACTCTTCTAAGTCATCATCATAAGTCCTTATTAGCATCTCATTAGCTTTTTTCGCAAGCTCTTTTGATGCATTTAAAGCATTATGCTTATTCTGCATATTTTCAAGTATTCGTGCTCCCATATCATCTGCTCTTCTGTTATAGTAGACTATCATCATTTTTAGCTTTTCAATTTCTGTAATCATATCAGTTGGTATAGATAAAAATTTTGCTTCCAGTTGCTCAAATTTTACTGTTTGTAGGTTTTCTTTAAGAGACAAATCCAGATTATCTGCTAAATATTTTGCCCTTTTTGAGTGATAAACAGATTTTTCTTTTAAATAATTGCATAGCAGTTCCTGGCTTGATTGACCTCCTCGATAGCATTCTAATTCTTGAAGATAATGTATTAATGTTTTTTCTTCGAAATCAAAGGCGTTTGTCGGAACAAAAAAGCTGGGGCAATTCCATAATTTATCAGAAACTTTGAATTTTTTACTGCAACCAAAATCTAAGATTTTAATTTTATTATCACCAATTAACAGATTCCCTTTGCAAGCAGACAAATCATCATGATAAATACCCGCTTTATCGAGTTTAAAAAAATCATCAAATAGCTCCGGCAACTGTTCTGTAGTGATAGGATTATTAAATGGATGAATTTTTTTAGCATTCACAAACTTGGTTACTAAATAATTTGTTTCATTCTCTTTTAGTCTCGCAACAAAAGAAGGTGCATTGTATAAGTC
>JAEZLC010000188.1 GCA_023435965.1 Cyanobacteria bacterium OH_CDB_58
AACTTAGATCCAAACAATGTTGACAGCTATGTAAATTTATCACAAGTATATAGACAGAAAAACAATCATAGTGAGGCTCTTGCCACCATAGAAGCAGCAAGAAAGTTATTCCCAAACAACTCAAACGTAATCAACCAATACAAGTCAATACAGGCTGAACAAGCGTCTAATTTATATTCTGAGGCATCAAAACTCTACGAACAAGGCAAATACACGCAAGCCATAACAGCATATAACAAAGTACAGCCTGCAACAGTTGAGTCGTTTCTAGGAATTGCGGCTTCATATCAGGCTCTTGAAAACTACAAGTCTGCTATCTATTTTTACAGAAAAGCTCTGGAGCTGGATCCCACAAACGAGGATATCCCATTCTATCTGGGCTCTGCGTATCTAAATAACGACGATTATGCAAATGCAAAAACTTACCTGAACAAAGCCTTGGCACTGGATAAAACCAATGAAAAAGCAAAAAGTCTTTTATCTTTTGTAATTGAACAGGAAAATAACGCACAGCTTGAAAAAGCTTTGAATCTTTATGATAAGCAAAATTATATAGAAGCATTAAAAATAGTTAACGCTGTGATATTAAAGGATCCGAAAAACGGAGGTGCGTACTATTACAGAGGGCTAATCTATGATGCCCAATCGAAATACTCTCTGGCAATTGCCGATTACCTAAATACAATCAAGTACAGTCCTGATATTGTTCTTGCACATTATTCACTTGCCGTTGACTACGATACTTTAAAAAGATATAAAGAAGCTGCGGTTGAATACAGAAAATTTTTGGCAACAAAACCTGAAGAGAGCGAATATACCAAATATGCAAGAAAAAGGGTCGCAGAAATAAAATAAAATGAATAATATTGCTCAAAAAAGAATTAAGATAGGAAATGTGGAAATAGATAGTTGCGTAAGCCTTGCTCCAATGGCGGGGATTACTGATACAATCGTAAGACAACTGATTCGTAAATATTCAAAGACCTGCCTGCTCACAACTGAAATGATTAGCTCTGAAGCCCTCGTACAAAGACCTACAGGAGCTATACTTCACTATGAAAATTTTGAACACCCGCTAACGTTTCAACTTTCGGGACACAAACCCGAACTTATGGCGAGAGCGGCAAAAATATTAGAAGATAGGGCCAGCATAATCGACATAAATATGGGCTGCCCCGTAAACAAGGTAGTAAAAGGCACAGACGGTTGTGCTCTAATGAGAAACCCTCAACTTGCAGCCGATATTTTAAAGGCAATAAAAGATGCCGTGAGTGTTCCTGTGACTTGTAAGTTCAGACTTGGGTGGAGTCAAAACGAGCTAAATTTCGTTGAATTTGCAAAACTAATGCAAGACTCTGGTGCCGATGCTATAACAGTCCATGGACGAACAAGAGTACAGTTTTATTCTGGTCAAGCTGACTGGGGAATAATTTCCGAGTTAAAAAAACATATAAACATCCCAATTTTCGCGAACGGGGATGTTATAGATATTGAATCTGCAATTAAATGCAAAGAACTCTCACAAGCGGATGCAATAGCTGTTGGAAGAGGTGCAATAGGCGACCCGACCTTGCTATATAGAATTGAACATTATTTTAAAACAGGCGAAATGATTGCAGAACCTTCAATTTCTGAAAAAATTGAACTCTTGAAAGAACACTTGGATTTAGAAATGAAACTAAGAGGAAGCGATGTCGGATTAAAATTTGTTCGGAAATTCTATCCCTATTACATCAAAGGAATAAGAGGCGGGGCGGAATACCGATTTAATCTTGTAAGAGAAGACTCTTATTCAAAAATAATGAAAATATTAGATGAGATTCAAAAACTTGGATAAAATGTTTTATACATACATTCTGTTAACTGAAAACAACAAGTTATACTGCGGCTACACAGATGACATTGAAAAAAGGTATCAAAAGCATATAGAGGGTACAGCATCTAAATTCACCAGAGCAAACAAGCCGGTAAAAATAGTCTATGCTAAAGAGTTCGAAACCAAACAAGAAGCCATGAGAGAAGAATACAGAATAAAACAACTCTCAAGAACCCAAAAAGAAGAACTGATAAACAATAATTTATAACTTATATTTATCACTTATTTGCTTAATAAAAGACTGAAAATCCTCGGGCAAAAAGTATCGTTCACTTGTTATAGAACTCACTCGTTTTGCCTCCTCGGGCGAAAGATAATCAGCAGCTCTGTTTACGTTAGTAATTTTTTTTCTCATATGCAAAGCATCATAAAAAGCATCATTTGTTGAATCCAAGCACAACTTTTCTACATTTGAAGCTTTTGCAATTCTGGTAAGTCCATACATCATAAGCTCTCCAGCACCTTTAAATTGACGTTTATCCTGCCCGTATTTGCTCGCAGGTTTGCCTTGCAAAAGATAAAGCTTTAACTGGCTATTGTTAGAAACTTCTGAGCTTGATGTACAGGCGAGTGCTACTATTTTCTTATGTAATGGAAGTTTATCATCCTTTATTTCGACTGCATAATGAGCATACGGATTTTTTGTAAAATTAAATTTTTCGACCAGCTCAGTAATAAAATCTGCCCCCTTCCAGCTCTTTTTGATAGAATCCAGTGCTTTGCAATCTTCTACACTTGAATTCAGTAATCTCGTAAAAGAAGCTGGGACCAACTCATACTGTCCATTTTTACCAAGCTTTAAAATTTCAAGATCATATATTTTTTTGCTCTTGAACGCAACACTATTTTTTCTGTTTGAAGAACGGGAATTAAAATTCAGATTAAAGTTACTGATATTCATTGTTTTGTCATTTCGTAAATTCTCGATAATAATAAAATTAAACAAAAGAAAAATTGCGTCAAAACGAATAAAAGTATTTACAAATATTAAACTCTCTACCTGATCCGTTGAGGTTATTTCATATTATTGTAATAAATTGATGATAAAGGTAGAATTATTTATAGAATATACTTACTGAAAGGCATTAATAATGAAAAGCGACAACGTAAAAAAAGGTATAAATAGAGCTCCTCATAGAGCACTTCTTTACGCAACGGGAATTTCAAAAGAAGGAATGAAAAAACCTTTTATTGGCATTGCAAGCTCTTTTACAGAATTAGTGCCGGGCCATGTTAACATGAGAGAGCTGGAAAGAAGCATTGAAAAAGGAATCCATT
Source organism: Cyanobacteria bacterium OH_CDB_58 (assembly GCA_023435965.1). Classification (GTDB taxonomy): domain Bacteria; phylum Cyanobacteriota; class Vampirovibrionia; order Gastranaerophilales; family Gastranaerophilaceae; genus JAEZOG01. Next base: position 3,155 of record JAEZLC010000188.1, read on the forward strand.
CAGGAGGCGGTCAATCTTTTATATTTGGCGTTCCTGCAATATGCGACGGGATAGCAATGGGGCACAGCGGAATGAAATATTCTCTTCCTTCAAGAGAACTTATTGCAGACTGCGTAGAGTCAGTAGCAAGTGCTCATCAACTTGACGGTCTTGTGCTTCTGACAAATTGCGACAAAATAACTCCGGGAATGCTAATGGCGGCCCTAAGGCTGAACATTCCCTGTATTGTCGTTACAGCCGGCCCTATGCAAGACGGTAACTGTAAAAATGAACACCTTACATTTATAAAAGGATCTTTTGAAGCAATCGGAAAGTTAAGAAGCGGTGAGATAACAGAAGAAAAGCTTTACGAAATGGAAGAAAGCTGCTGTCCTGGCTCAGGATCTTGTCAAGGCTTATACACTGCCAATACAATGGCCTGCCTGACTGAAGTAATGGGAATGAGTTTACCTGGTTGTGCAAGTGCCTCTTCTGTGAGTGCAAAAAAGAAAAGAATCGCTTTCGACAGCGGAATACAAATAGTAAAAATGGTTGAAAAAGACATAAAACCATCTGACATTGTTACAAAAGACTCACTTAGAAACGCTATTATTGTTGATTTAGCACTTGGAGGGTCTACAAACTCCATCTTGCACCTCTTAGCAATAGCTAAAACAGGAAATATCAATGTAGGACTGGATGATTTCAGTGAATTAAGTTTAAAAATTCCACAAATAATAAAACTGGATCCATCGTCAGATCTAACTATGACTGATTTGGAAAATGCCGGAGGAATACCGGGGGTAATAAAAACGATTTACAAAAACAGCCCAGAAATGAAAAACACAACTAACCTGTGCGAAATGGCAATTTCAGAAATCGCAGAAAAGGCTTGGGTGAACAACGATGTGATAAAAACCTTGGATAATCCCATTACATCTAATCCGGGACTTGCCGTTCTGTACGGAAACCTTGCCCAAGAAGGTGCTGTTGTTAAAATATCAGGAGTAGATGCTGAATGCCACACTTTCGAAGGCAGAGCAAAGGTATACTCATCAGAAGAAGAAGCAATGAACGCAATAGAAACCGATGAAGTAGTTGCCGGAGATGTTGTAGTAATAAGGTATGAAGGACCAAAGGGCGGCCCCGGGATGAGAGAAATGCTTGCCCCAACCTCCTTAATTGTTGGCAAAGGTCTCGGCAAAAAAGTTGCGCTACTGACAGATGGCAGGTTTTCGGGTGGAACAAGGGGACTCTGCATTGGGCATATATGCCCTGAAGCGGCAGACAGGGGGGTAATAGGACTTGTTGAGAACGGGGACCTAATAAAAATAGATATACCAAACAGAAAATTAGAACTTGATGTTACTGAGGAAACCCTTCAAAAAAGAAAAGAGAACTTCATAATGCCTGAGCCAAAAGAGAGAAAAGGGTACCTTGCAAAATACTCAAAAACTGTTCAAAGTGCCTCTAAAGGTGCTATAACACAGTAATCCTGGAAATTTAACCTATATTATAGGCGGCATGTACCCATGCTACCTATTTTTTATAAAAATGGATATTTTTAAGCAAAAACAACAAAGAAGAAAGCACCAAAAGGCTTGTAAATACTAAAAATACCGCCTTTGTGTACTAATGTAATAATTACCGCTTACTTGC
>JAEZLC010000209.1 GCA_023435965.1 Cyanobacteria bacterium OH_CDB_58
CCTTAATCCCCTTAAATCTTTTTAAACGCTTCCTTTATGATTTCAAGTTGTGTTTCTATTGTAGCATCAACAATGCCATTATTGGTTTCTATGATCGCTCCGCCCATATTTATACTGTCATCGGGCACTACTACAATTTTAGCCTCAAACTGCATATTTGACAAAAGTTCTGGAATATTTTCTCGAACAGATTCAACATCAGAAGGCATAACTTTTACCAAAATACGATTTTCACCTTTCACATTTGTAGATAACGCGTTACTGATTATATTCAATAATGCTTGTTCATTAGTTTCCAGTTCAGTATTAAGGATTTTTTTTGAAATTTCAACCGCTATATCTAAAATTCCGTTTGAAAGTTCATCATACACAGTATTTTTATAAGTAAAAAATTCCGTTATTGCATTTTTAAGGCTTTCAATATCAGACTTTGCAGTCTCAATGCCCATTTTGTGGCCTTCTTTTGCTGCCATTTCCTTTATTGATATAGCTTCTTCTTGAGCTCTTGAAATAAGGTTCCGATCATCAATTCGACGATAACCTCTTCGTCTATTTCCTTGACGTCTTTCTTGCCTTTGTTCAAACTTAATATTATCTATGCTTATTTGTGAAAATATTTCATCATCAGCATTTTGCTCAACAATTTCATTTTTTTGTTGTGCTTGTTTTGGCTCTTCTATAATATCTTTACGCTTTTTTTTGATAATCATATATTTTTTCTTCAACGTGCTTGCAGATTAACTGTACCATCCATGGTGAAAGATTTCTTCTTTCAGCAAACTCTGAATCTAAAATAAAATCTTTAACAACCGGTCTCTCACTTTGTGTAATAGATTCTAATACTGCGGTATCGACGTTTGCTAATATTTTACTAAAATTGCCAAGTGTTTTGTTAACATTAACTTTTTTAGGTTCTGGCAAGGTCATTTTAATTTCTTGCAAACACTTTAAGACAACTCCGGAATCAATTTTTGTTTCTAAATCATCCATCTGCATATACTGCATAAGAACCTGTGCATCAGAAGGAGCAAACTTTGTAAGTATGGTTCCGATCTTATCATTTGGCAATTGTTTTAATATCATTGCAAATGCAGCTAACTTGAGAATTTTAGTATCACTTGCACCAGCTATAGCATCATTATCAGCCTTAGCCATCTCATCAATGTTAGATTGATTTTTTGCGTTTTCCATTTGTTCTGCTGATAATGCACCTTGTTTTTGAAGCTCAGCCAGAGATTCATCAAAAACCTTTTTTACGTGGTGCTCGACTATTCCTATCATCTGAGCTTGCGGCAGATTCTTAGACATAGCCTGTTTCGCAATCTCGAAAACAGTAAAGGCTACTTTTTGCAGGATACCGTCTCTAAATTGAGGCTCAATATTTCCTCTAACTAAATCCACAGATTTATGAAAAGTCCACTCACCAATGAACTGAGTGACAATAGATGCTTGATTTACATCATAAGTAACTGTAGTATCTTTATCTAGTGCTTCACCAGCCAGATAACAAAAGTTATTTACTATATTGACTACATAATTTTTATCTTCAACAGACAAATCAGCAGGTAATACCGCTTTTGCCTGCTGTGCTAAATCATTAGCAAATTCCTTATAATTAAACCCCTCTATTGGCATATTTTCCCCGTATTATGATTTTTCAATCCAGCTTTTAACCTGTTCAATTACCTCTTCATCATCCGAAAAAGCTATGTCAGAAGAAACATCCGAAATAGTATTTCTTAAATCTTCTATCGTATTCGGATTTTTAGTTATCTGATTTTGAGCTTGTTGTTCAATCAATCCTTGAGCCATTTGAGCTTGTCTTTCAATCAATTCAGCGGCTTTCAAGTTAACATCTCGCAACTGTCTTTCTTGTTCTATAGTTTTTTCTTTTAAAAGATCTAATTCTTGCTTCTGCTTTATAGAAGCTGCTTTTAACTTTTTAGAAAGGAAGCTTAATCCAAAAATTAATCCACCGATTAGTAAAGCAATTGCAATCCACCAAGGATTCCCTGTTTCATCTGGTTTTGGTAAGCTGACAGGTCTATCGGATGCCAAATATGGATCGATAGAATCTGAATAAGCAATTGAAACGTTTGCAGCATTTACTTTTGGAGAAGCAGCTCTTGCGATTAATTCTTTCAACTCTGTTTCTGAAATATTCGCAGGGATTGCTGATTCGTCAATAGTTACAGCAATTGAGATTTCTTCAATAACACCAGGTTTTACATATTCATTGACTTGCGTCTTAGATACGCCATACTGAGTTTCCTTAGCAACTCTTGAATAACTTCTATTTTGAGAAGAATCGCTTCCACCGGCAGGCAGTCCGTTAGGTAAATACACACTGACAGCACTTAATCCTTTGTTGCTATCTTGAGTAGAATCTCCCAATCCTTCTGTGAAAGTCTGTTCGGTCAAAGACGTTTTTTGATTCGGATCATATATTATGCTTGTTTTTTCTATTGGAACTTGTCTTAAGAAAGTACTAACAGTAGCAACATAATTACCTTTCCCAATTAGCCTATCTAACTGAGTAGCTATTTTGCTTTGCATGTACTGGTCATTTTCTTCAATTCTAGCCAACTGATCGTCTGTCGCACTTATCAAACTGTGGTATACATTTCCGTTTGTATCAGTGATTGAAATATTTTCGGTCATAAGACCTGTCACACTGCCCAATAGCAGGTTTTCAATCGCTTTTACTTTTGTTTGATCGAGTTTAGAACCACTCGGTATAACAACTTGAACTGTAGCTGTTATAGGTTTTCTATCAGCCGTGAACATTGTCGGTTCAGGAATTGATATAAATACTGATGCATTTTCGATTGGAGGTATTTTTCTTATTAATCTAGATAATTCACCGTTGATAGCTCTTGCTAGCCTAATTCTCTTATCTTCTTTTGTAGACGTGAAATCACCTTTATCAAAAATCTCAAGACCGATATATTGGTCCATCAAACCGCTCTGAACGATTGTAAGAAGAGCTCTGTCTCTTTGAGACTGTGTATATGTATTTTCTTTAAGAACTATATCTGACTTTGTACCATTAGGTACACGTGCAGCATTTATCCCTTCTCTGGCGAGAAGTGCCTGTATCTCTATTGCCTTGCCTAAATTGTCAGTAGTTAAAAGGATTGCAGGCTCTGTGATTTTCTTTTCTGTTTCAACCTTAGTCGGACTACCGTTTTTTGTAGCTGCGACCAAACCCATGCTTATAAAAACAGCAAAAATTAATACGACTACCCCTATAATCGCGTACATTAGCGGCTTATTTTTTAATAATTCTTGAAAATTCATACTTAAGTTATAACTTACTTTAAATCTGTACTATACATACATTATACTATTATTTTAAAGATAAGGTAATGTTTACACCTGAATTTGCATAACTTTTTCATACGTTTGTATGACTTTTCCAGTTACTTGAGTCGCAACGTTAACTCCAATTTCGGCCTTAGACATTGCGGCTATTACATCATGGATGTCAACATTCTTACTTCCCATCATTTGTTGTTGCATAAGTTGGTCAGGTTTTTCCATCTCTTGATTAAGATTACAAACTAACCCTGAAAAAACTGCTTTAAAATTAGTAGTTTCTGGCTGTTCTATTGACTTAACACGCATTCCCTCCATGCCAGAATCAGTAAATTTTGATGGTTCAATTCTCGAAAAAAGATCGATATTTGGTACTAATTTTTCATTTAACATATAAAATTCCTTATCCTAAGTATTGTGCCAATATGCTTTTTACATAGTTCTGTGTTTCCTTAAAGGGTGGAACACCGTTATATTTATCAACATTTCCAGAACCTGCGTTGTACGAAGCCAGTGCTAATATTAAGTTTCCGTTATATTTTTTTAACTTACCCTTTAAATATTTAACTCCGCCTTCTATATTTTGGACAGGATCAAACGGGTCTGTGACACCAAGTCCTTTAGCTGTTGCTGGCATTAACTGCATCAATCCCATCGCTCCACAATGAGAAACTGCGTCATGCCTAAAGCCGGATTCTTGCTTTACTACTGCTTTCACTAATTTTTCATCGATATCATATTTTTTTGAGATGTGTGAAATTATATTTAAAATTTGTGCTTTTGAATATTTTTTTGGAGCAGCTGGAGATGCATTTTGGATTTCATTGATATTTGAAACTCTAAAGCTATTCTCAGACGCATTACTGGATTTTAAAACTTGCTCAAATGGTTTTACTGTATTTGCAGCAGGAGTTTCGATAACAGGCTTATTTAGGTTGTTAACGTAATTATTGAGCTGAACAGCTCTTTGTAAAGCTGCATCTTTGCCGCTTGTATCTATTAAATTTTGAATTTTAGGTGAAAACATTCACTAACCTATCTATTATTTACCGATTTCTACTGCTCTTTGAGCCATTGTTTTTGTAATTGAAAGCACTGCCAGGTTTGCTTCGTAAGCTCTTTGAGCTAAAGATGCATCAGCCATTTCAACTAATGGATTTACGTTAGATGTTCGAATATAACCGTTTTTATCCGCATCAGGATGACCTGGTTTATAGATTTTGTCACCCATAGTAGGATCTTCAACTATACCTGAGAAAGAAACACCCCCCTGAAGAAAAGGAAGAGTTCCTACCCCAAAAACATCCTCTTTCATTGAGTTCATGACTCCGGCGAAGGAAATATCATCGGTGGCATGCAGTACAGGGATTTTTCTGACATAGTTTGGCGTATCTATGTTAGCAATGTTTTTAGCGGCTATATCAAGCCTCTTCCCGTGGACTGTAAGTCCTTTGCTTCCAATGTCAAAAGAATTCATCAAACTCATAATTATTTACCTACATTCAATACTGTTCTAAGTTCTGAAATTAACGTTGTCATACGTCTTGCCGCAACTGAATACAACAGCGAGTTCTTTTGCATTTCAGTAAGTTCTTTGGCTGGATCTATCGGACCTACTTGTCTGTCTTCTATTATCGCCGAAGGTCCTAGCTTACTTGATAACTGAGTCTCAAGTGGGCTATTTACAGTTCCTAAATATTGGCTGAAATTAATATCTTTTCTTACATAACCGGGAGTATCTATGTTGGCAAGGTTGGCACTCAAAGCCCTTTGTCTTTGAGAGACCATGTCTAGATATAAATTTACTTTTCCTAAAGAATCACCCGGTGTGAACATCAAACTACCTCACTATTGTTTAATATTAATCGATTTATTGTACATGTCATCAATCGTTTTCATGAGTTTAAAACTTGCAAGCATGGATGCGTTTAATCTCATTACATCATTTACCTGTGTAAAAATGTTTACATTAGAGCGTTCCAGCGAACCTTGTTGTATATTTGTGTGCTTTTTCATTAAAATCGGCTCACCTGAATCTTTTGTAGCAACATATTTGTTTCCGTCAACAGATTTTAAACCTTCAGGGTTTTGGAAGTTTACAACAGGAATTTTTCCCAATATTTTCTCGGGCTGACCGTTTTCGATTATTGCAGCTACATCACCGTTTGGTTTTATTCTTAAGTCATAAAGATTTGCTGGAATTTTAATGCCATCTCCGACCAAACAATTATCGTTTGTAATCAAATAGCCATCTTTATCTAGCTTGAATGAACCGTCTCTGGTATAAGTTACATCACCTGTTTTTGAAGTAACAGGTATAAACCCGACGCCCTTCAAAGCAACATCAAGTTTTTGTTCAGTTCTAAGAGCTGAACCAGGAACATAATTTGTTCTGACAACACCGTTTAAATATCCGTTTTCATCAAGCATTTGCTCAAACCTAACTGATTTGTAAGCAGTAGTGTTGTAATTAGCAATGTTACTTGATACATTGCCCAATCTGTCGAATTGAACATTCGTATTAAGTATTGTTTTTCTTACTAAACCTTGAAAAGTTGCCATAAACTACCTCTTAATTAACTTCCTAACTGCTGAATGGCTCTAGATAACGTAGAAGCCTGCATTTGAAACATCTGACGGTTAGCATCAAAGTTTCTTACTACCGGCATGGCCTGAATAAACTCCGTAGCTAACGATACATTTGAAAATTCGTTATAACCTTGTCTTACGTTTGGAGAAAGAACTGCAACACCGTCTGTAGTTACAACAGAAAGCGTTGAGACATAATCCATTTTATTTGTGTTTTTGTTAAATACAGTCAAATTACCCTCTGTATCAACTTTTATATCTTCTACTTTGTCCGGAAAAAACGGCAATTTTATCGCTGTACCGTCATTTGCAAGGACTTTCTCATCTTTCATTGTTTTTAGATAGCCTTCAATATCCACCTTAAAACGACCATCTCTTGTAAGTTTTACGCCATTTTCACCTTTGCATTGAAAGTATCCTTTGTTGGCAAGGGCTATATCCAAAGGATTATCAGAAACGGACAACCTTCCGACAGAATCATCCACCGCTGTAGATAGGGCATGGATGCCCATATACTCTGCAAAAGAAGAAACAACCGGATCTTTACGCTGATAGCCCACCTTATCAAAGCCCGTAACGTTTTCATTGGTAATAGCCATAAGCTCTGTCTGCAAATGCATCGCTCTGATATTTGCAGTCATTCCGTTATCTATGTAATTTATTCCACCGCGCAAGTACATACAACTCACCTCTTACTATACATGTATTTATTAATGTTAACGGATAAAAAGTCAAAATTAATCATGTTTGTGCCAAAAATCAATCATGCGTATGACATGTCGCTACTCTATATGGTTGAATTTTAGTTTAGTTTGCGTATTTGTATGATAAAATCAAAGTGGAGAATAAAGTTATGAAACAAAGATGGTATGATAGCGACCCGACGTTAAGTCTAGCTATAAGTTTGTTAAAAAATTCATCACCAAAAATTAAACACCTATGCTCTGAAGGAATTATAAAAATTGCAACAGAAAATGGTGTTAAATTACCCAACAACTTTTTCTCAAAAATCAACAGTACTTTTAAAAGATGGTATGACGAAGATAAGGAACTGTCTGAAGCAATGGAATTCCTAAGATTATCATCAGTGGAGTTAAGAAAAAAAATTGCTCTTGAACTGATTGAACTGCTTCAACACATAGATTCTGACTAGTTAACTTTAGGGATTATGAAAAAAGTAATAACACTGTTTTTAACTTTTGTTTGTTTTATATGCACAGGTTCAAAATCTGAAGCTGTAAAAATCGGACTGCTTACAGACACAAAATCAACATATATTGCATCTACATCTAAAGCAAACCTGATTAATACACATACAAACAGGTTACTGTATTCTATAGAGCCAATGAAAGTTTACACTATAAAACCTGTAGGTAACAATGTTGGAATTGAAATAAACAACAAATTATATGACTTAGGCACAAACTCATTAGTATTAAAAAACACAGAACCCGGATTTCTCTCTACAAAAAAACGCTGGTATAGAGGTGAGTTTATTATCAACAGTACTCATAGTGGGCTGACACTGATAAACAACCTGAGTCTCGAAGAATATATTATGGGGGTTGTTCCTGCGGAAATGCCTTCAAAATGGAATCCTGAAGCATTAAAAGCTCAAGCAATAGCTGCAAGAAGCTATGCGGTTGCCAACCTGGGGAAAAGGTCAACTAAAGGATTTGACCTAAAAGACAATACAGAAGATCAGGCATACGGCGGTGCTACTTCTGAAACTTCTCACACAAATAAAGCTGTTCTTGAAACTAAAGGAATAGTTGTAACCTATAACAGGCAAGTCATTCCTGCATACTATTGTGCCAGTGCCGGTGGACAGACAATTAATTCAGGCGATGTATGGATGAAAAATATGCCTTATCTGAGATCTGTACCCTCATTCGATGACGGAACAAAAAAAATGGGGCATGGTATTGGAATGAGCCAATACGGTGCAAACAATTTAGCTCAACAAGGTTATAACGCCTTTCAAATTTTAACTTATTTTTACAATAATATAAAATTCGGCAAATTAAGCCCGGAATGGAACCTGTAACTTTTTTTCAATCTATACAAGGGTTGTAGCGGTGCATTTTCTGCGAGGTAGTCTTATCTTCGTACTATATTTGGAATTATAAATCTTTTTTTTATAAAAATGCTTGCTAAAAGCAGAAAAATAGGTATAATAGCTTATGTAAACTAAAAGGGAGGTTCTTATGAACAAAGAAGAATTAGTAAAAGAAGTTGCTAAAAAAGCTAAAGTTTCTCAAAAAGCTGCAGCTGATGTTATCGGTGCTACAATCGATACTATCCAAAAAACAGTTTCTAAAGGTAAAAAAGTTACTTTAGTTGGCTTTGGTACTTTCGAAGCTAGAAAAAGAGCAGCAAGAACTGGTCGTAACCCACAAACTGGCGCTACAATCAAAATCGCTGCTAAAACAGTTCCTGCATTCTCTGCTGGTAAAAAATTCAAAGAAATCGTTAAGTAATTACGATTTCTTTTTTGCTTTAAAGGCCTATTAAGTGAAAACTTGATAGGCTTTTAGCTTTTTATACTCTCATGTTGATGTTGTTATATAGTAATAATTTAAATTACTTATCAACTATGGGCAAAGAGCTTCCCAATCAACATCTTCATCGTCTTCATCACCAGGCTCTTTTATAACGGCATCTTCATCCATAAGCATAACTTGAAGAGTCCATTTTAATTGGGTTTTATAATTTGCAAGAGCCAACTCTCGTGTCTTTGCGCAATAAGCAAAGCTAGGAATTTCTTTTATCTCGATGTAATGATATTCATTCCCATTAAAGTCTAAGTC
>JAEZLC010000257.1 GCA_023435965.1 Cyanobacteria bacterium OH_CDB_58
AATTAACACCTTTAACAGTTTCACCATTTTTTACGTCTAAACAAGGAATTATTCTTTTAGCTAACATAGTGCCTCATTAAAATTGTTTAACAAATCTTTGATCATTATTGAAAAATAACCTAATATCGTCAATAGCATATTTCAACATTGTCAGTCTTTCAACACCCATACCGAAAGCAAATCCAGAGTAAACTTCAGGATCAATACCTACATTTTTAAGAACATTTACATCGATCATGCCTGAACCCAAAATCTCGAGCCATCCTGTACCAGAGCAAGTTCTACAGCCCGCACCTTGACACATAATACATTGTACGTCTATTTCAGCACTAGGTTCTGTAAACGGGAAGAAACTCGTTCTAAATCTTGTTGGTCTTGCTGAACCAAAATACAACCTGATGAACTCGTTTAAAACACCTTTTAAATCAGCAAAAGTAATGTCTTTATCAACCAATAATCCTTCTATTTGGTGAAACAAGTTGTTTTTTCTTGAACTTACGGCTTCGCATCTGTACACACGGCCCGGAGAAATAATTCTAACAGGGGGATTTTGAGCCAACATGCCTCTTATCTGAGCATTTGAAGTTTGGCTTCTCAAAACTACATTCGATGCAATATTTGTATAGAATGTGTCTTGCATATCCTTAGCCGGATGATCAGGAGGGAAATTCAACATATCAAAATTGAAGTATTCTGTTTCAACTTCCGGGCTAAATTTTTCTGCTACAAGTGAAAAGCCCATACCCTGAAAAATTTCTACTATTTCATTTACCGTTTGAGTTAATGGATGAATTTTGCCTTGAGGAACATAGTCACCAGGGAGAGTAATATCTATAGTTTCTGATTTTAATTTTTTATCAAGCTCTATCTTGTAAATAGCTTCAGCTTTTTCCTCGAATGCTTTTTCTAAGTCAGTAGAAACTTTATTAGCAAGAGAACCAACAACTTTTTTCTCTTCAACCGAAAGATCTTTTAAATTTTTCTTAATATTATTTAATTCACTTTTTCTGCTAAGATACTGAATTTTTACATCTTCTAACTCAACAGACGTTTGAACTTGTTCTAAAGCTTTTATTGCACTATTGTAAATACTTTCAAGTTTATCTTTCATTTTATCCTCACTGATATTTTTCTATATTATAAGACAAACAACAAAACACTAACAAGAAATTTTTGATATAATGTTGGCATGAAAAAGATATTTAAATTATTTACAATATTTATGATCGCTGCAATGCAGCTCAGCTCGTATGCAAAAGATAGCATCTACAACACAAACAACTTAAGAAGCATGTTCTTAAACAATGAATCTATAATATACGTGATAAACCTAAGAACATTCAACGCAAAAGACACAAACAAAGATGAGATAATTGACCTCGAAAAGGGCGAAGAACCTGGGACTTTTTTAAATGCAATTCAGAACCTTGATGCACTCTCAAGCTTGGGTATAAATACAATTCACCTTCTTCCAATTACACCGGTAGGAAAAATTAAATCATTAGGAACTGCTGGTTCTTTATATGCAATAAGCGATTTTACCACTTTTAACCCACAGCTAAAAGACAAAAAAAGCACTTTAAGCATAGAAGAACAGGCAAAAATCTTCATAGATGAGTGCCATAAAAGAAATATCAGAGTTATAGTTGATTTGCCCAGCTGCGGATCTTATGACTTGTACATAAAAAGACCTGAATTGTTTGTATTGGACAGAAAACAACAACCTGTAGTCCCTGCGGACTGGACTGATGTTCGATTGTTTAAAACTCTCAATTCTGACGGGACTATAAACCAAGATTTATTAGAAATGCACAAAAAATATGTCGATATGATGATGAGTATCGGTGCAGACGGAATAAGAGCTGACGTTGCAACACTAAAGCCGTATGATTTTTGGGTAAAACTGATAAAATATGCAAGAGACAAAGATCCTGAATTCCTATTCCTCGCAGAAGCCTCAGACAGCTGGAATACACCTGTATCTGAGTACGCTGTTTTTACAAATTACAAAAAACTATTAGATGCAGGATTTGACGGGTTCTACGGAAGTTACTTCAACTTTAAAAACTGGAAAAGTGCATCAGAACTAAAATCACAAGTAGTTTTGACTCAAAGTCTTGCCAAAGACAATCAAAATAAAAAAGCTGTCATCGGAAGTTTTGCAACACATGATGAATTAAGTCCTATGCTTGTGGGCAAAACTAACTTTTGCAAAACAATAATGTGGCTAAATGCTACTCTTCCTCTAAATCCTTATTATGTTGACGGGTTTTTATCCGGTGACACATATATGTATTCATATGGAAACAAAAGAGCTGCAAAGACTTATACTGACGACGAATATTATTATGTTCATAAAGGCAAATTAGACATATTCAACTTTTCAAGAGCTCCGGGTGGAACCAACGACAAAATGACAAGTGAGTTCTTCTTGTCTTTAAAACTAAGAGAATTTGCAAAAGATATAATTGTAAAAGGTAACTTTAAGACATTGTCCTCTTCAAACCAAAAGGTTTTTGCATACTCCAGATGCTTTGGAGGCAAAACCGTTATAGTAATAATAAATAAGAATATTAACGAGAAAGAAAAATCAAAAATTAGAGTTCCAGGAATAAATCCTGACTTAAATATAATGCCTATTGCATTTACTAATTCTCCGACTGTAAAAAAAGG
>JAEZLC010000262.1 GCA_023435965.1 Cyanobacteria bacterium OH_CDB_58
ATATATAGCCACAATAATGATGCAAAGATAATATTGATACTGCCGCCAAATTTAGATGAGACGATTTTAAATGGATACTTCGCATGCCAGTTTGATAAAAAATCAATAGAAGACTCTAAAAATTACAGACAGATTTACAAAAAGATAGCAAAAGAGTATAAATGCACACTTGTTGATTTTGACAGCTACAACATAAAACCATCTCCGGCAGATGGTCTGCATTATTGCGAAGAAAGCCATAAGAATATAGCAAAGATTTTAGCAGAAAAAGTAAAAGCACTATCACATTGGTACAGCAACGACATTAAGCACAATGATAATTATGTAAACCAAACCTGTTTGAAGATTTGATTACCGTGGAATAAAACTATTAATACACAACTATAAAGGATTTTTATGGTTTCAGGTATCAACAATGTAGAGCAGACATTTTTTCAACCCAGGGGAACTCAAAGAGCGTCTTCTTCGGCTGAAAGTAGAGCATATATAAACTCTTTTGATATTGAAGATGAAGCAATTATAAGCGAACAGTCCAAGCTCTTAAACGAACTGGAAAAATTTAACGCAGGAGAAAGTAGTCCAATAGATCTTGCAATGGCAAACATTAGGGCAAAAACTACAGTCTCTGCCCTAAGTAAAGTAATTCAAACAAAAATCGACATGTACGACACTGTTTTAAATATAGGACGATAATCTTAAACATAACCAAAATAAAAAAGACTCAAGTTAAACTTGAGTCTTTTTTGGTGGAGGATACAAGATTCGAACTTGCGACATCCTGCGTGCAAGGCAGGCGCTCTACCAACTGAGCTAATCCCCCTCAGTGATTATTATAATAACATAACAAGAAAAAAAATCAACAGGTATTTTTAACTTTTTATTACCCTATTTCAACTATATCCATAAAGTACAAAATCAAACTCATACATAAAGGAAAATATTATATTTAACGGCTTTTTGCACTAGCAGAAAAAATAAATAACTCATAAGGTTAAGATTTTCCAATAACAAGGAAACAAACACTAACTTGTTGCATTGAAGTCTCATCATTTCAAAATTTACATAAATTGGACTATTTATACTGTTTTTTGTTATTTGTTATATAATTATATCAAAACTAGGAATATGAAAGGATATAATAATGAATCAAAACGTAAAGATTTTAGCCTTAACTCTCGGTGCTTTTCTGGTTGGATCATTAGTCAACAACGTCGCTATATCTGCTGCGTCTATCCCAACATTTAAAATTGCTGTTGTTGATGTTCAAAAGGTAGTATCTACCTCAACTCAAGTAAAAAATCTAAAAGAAACACAAAAGAATAAAATTCAAGACCTTACAGCCTTTGTAAACAAAGCAAAAACTGAGGTTGCGGACATGAAAGATGCAACACAAAAGAAAGCTCTTGAAGACAAATACAATAAAGAACTTAACGACAGAAAAAACAAAATCGACAAAGAATATGCGGAAAGTCTAAAATCAATCGATAAAGACATCTCTGAAACTATTGCCTCAACAGCCAAAACTCAAAAATATGACATAGTTTTAGCAAAAGGCGTTGTTTTATTCGGTGGCGACGATATTACAGATATGGTATCAAAAGCAGTAAAGTAATTTACTTTAATAAAACAAAAAAAGCATCCATTCAGTAAATTGGATGCTTTTTTATTGAACGGAAATACTACTCCTCAATTAGCTCAATACTATTTCCATCGGGATCTTCAATAAAAGCAATCCTTTTACCTATTTCATCCATAAAAAAAGGTTCGTATATCCAGCTGTAACCCATTTGATTAACCTTATAGATTGCTTCTTCCATATTTGTTTCAAAGGCAAAATGCCCAAACGCACTACCGTTATTATAGCCATTTTGAGGAGTTTCATCATTATAAGTAAGTTCTATTTCTGCTCCCGTCTCTTCATCCTTGAAATAATAAAGAGTACAGTCCTCAAGCCTTAATTGCCTTGAGGGTTCCAATCCCAAGAAATCCTTATAAAACCTCGTAGATTCTTCAATATTTTTAACCCTAATCATCGAATGTAAAAATTTCATATCATCTTTCCCTACTTTAACTGTATCAATATAACTATATCTTAAAAGAAAAGTAAATTTGTAGTTTAAGACATAATAGAGGATCGAGTCTTTCTAACAAGTACTCGCTCCTCAATTAAATTTATCGGTAATTAAATTTTTGACACCTTGTTTGCCGCATCACTTTTTTCAGAAAGCATATTGAGATACAAAATTTTGTTTGCAGTTGCTTTATCAAGATTTTCAAACTTGACTCCCATCTTTCCATCATCAGCGATTCTGACTATTTTTGCTTTCACTTCTGTAGGAGCACCATCAATATTTATATTTAGAGATATAGTATCACCAATCTTCGAATCTGCTACTTTGTCAATTTCCATGCCTGTCTTAGATATGTTATAAACTCGAGTGGATTGATTCCCAGCAGAAACAGAGACATCAGATCCTTCAAAACGTAATGAATCACGCATTGTCTGAGCATTTGTTGATTTATCTATATCTTTAAACTCAGGAGTAGTTGTTTTTTCCTGAATTTTATCATCCTTAAAGGTTTGCCTGTAGAAACTATTTTCATTTTGCGGAAGATTTGCAACCTCATATGGATTATAATCAACGATTGGAGCTTTTGTCTGAAGAACAATTAAATCACCCATCGTTAGTCCAAAGGATCCTGTTTTCTCGGTATAAAGTTGAAGTGTTACAGGAACTCCAAAAGTTAAATCCACGAGCCTTCTATAATCGTTATCCACAACCGCATTCCACCTATATGATGTTCTACCGCCACTAGGCAAACCTGTTGAGCCGTAATTTCCGTTTTTAAATTCCGCGTAGTTTTTAACTATTGCATCTTTTATACCTAAACCTAAGTCTTGAGTCTCAACATAGGCGTTATTAACGTACAATTGATCGAAAACAAGACCTCTATTTTCTGTAGCAATCCTATCAACATTGAGTGATAAAGAAGCATTTTGAACAAGGTAATCAGCCGATTGAACATAATAAGGATTATCAAATACGTTTATCGTCCTAATTACGTCTTGATAATTGTAGCTTCTTGTTGAAGAATCTCCATTGTTGTATAAAGCAACCAGAGCCGGGCTTACACCTTTAACGTTAAAAGAAACAGCATCTCCAGGTCCGTACGAATTGAAACCACTGGCTTGTTTTGTCACTCCTGTTTTAGCGATAGGATTGTCAAAATATGAACGCCCTTCACTTGCATCAAATCCGTTATTAGCCCTTGTTACAACAGGAGAATCTTGAGCGTTTGCCGAGTGAGCGACAATATTATCGGCTCTTAGAATTACATCACTATTTACATCTGCAGGATCCCTTCCCTTTAGATACGCATTATAAATATTTAATTTTGAAGAAGCTGTTGCTCCGCCATTAGCATCTAGCACCTCTATCTGTATTGATTCAGGAACTGCTCTTCCTGATACACCTGTGAGAGTTATACCATCGTGCGGATACAGCATATCAGAGAACGATGCGGCAAAATCAGGAATAATGCCTATATCATAAATCGTTAATTCTTTGCCTTTGTTCACTATGTGAAGGTGTTTTCCTGCAGTAATAGACCTGATTATGCTTGTGTTAGCCAGTACCAGATCCATCGAACCTCTCTTAGAAATTGCTTGCCACAGATTTGTATTTCCTGCACCTAAATCAGCGAGGTAAACATCGTTTTCAGCCTCATAGCTTACCCATTTATTATCCGCAGGGGAAATCTTCTGGGCGAAAGTGAGCGCTTTGGATGAATCTCCTATGGTATTACTTGAAATTATTGAAATATTTTTACCTTCAACATTTGCAAGTGAAGGAGTGGTGGACTTATTCAATATAGAGTAACCTTGATAGTATGACTGGTTAGAAGGTTTTGGATCCACATCCGCATACTTCCAGTCAGCGGCAGTTAATATTATATTTCCGTCTGCATAAATTCTATCAAGATTCATATCAGAATCCTTACTTCTTAAATTTATGAGCCTCTCTGTAGTGTCTGTTGATAAAGAATTTCTTGAACTAGCTTTAATTTTACCAGCCACATCAACGTTAATAGATTCTGAATAATCTCTTGTTTTTGAATCTATACTAAAGCCTGGAGCAATTGTTACATCATCGTATTCACCGATATTTCCGTCTGTCACGCTTACGGTTAAATCTCCTGATGTTCTCATAAGAGTTTTGTATCCATGTGGCGAGTTTGAAGGATTTGTTTGTAAAGGATTCGTTTCGGCTGAAACCTGAGCGGTCAAAATGCCATTCACCAGGCTTCCATTATTGATTGTCACATTGATATTGCCGTCTTTAGCATAGAGATAAGATGATTCTAATGCTCCTTTTATCCCATTAGCAGAAGCGTATTCTCCGATTGTAATATTTGAGTTTTCCGAATATAGTTCAATATCTTTAAGTAAAGCCTTAACTATACCTTCGATAATTATTCCTTCTGAACCTTTGTTACTAACATTTATATTTCCGTTTTTATTTGTCAACGAGCCTGTTGTTTCGATTTTCACTCCAGAACCTGATCCAGTTTTATTATTAGCTATTTCTGTTACCCCGTAGTCATTTTCTACCTTCCCAGAAATTTTTATCCCGTTTGTACCGTTTGTGTTTGTTATTGTTGTTTTGCCTGAAGCATTTGATACGGTTCCAGAAACCTCAATTCCTGTTGTTCCTTCGTTTGTTAAAGTAGTATCACCAAGGCTATTATTTTTCACAAGTCCTGCTATGTTTACCTTGCCTGAACCTGCTTTATTCCATAATTTTATGTTATTTTTTGAAGCAACTACTGTTGCATTGTTATTCTCGAGTGTAGCCCCGTTTGCAACGATAATATCACCGGATGAATTTTCAATTGTAATATCACCTTTTTTATTTGATACAAGATTAGTTATATTTACCCCGTTTGTACCGTTTGTATTTGTAATTGTTGTTTTACCTGAAGCATTTGATACTGTTCCAGAAACCTCAATTCCTGTTGTTCCTTCGTTGGTTACAGTCATATTGCCATCTCGGTAATTAGACACATTACCTGAAACAAATATACCTTGTGCGATGTTTGAATTTTTAATGTTGATATTATTGTTTGCTACCGCTACGTTCTTATTATTATCTATAGTTCCTGAAATGCTTATGTTTCCTGAATTATTTTCGATCAATACATTTGCGTGTGAATTATTAATAGAACCCTGTATCTGAGTCCCGCCAGAACCAGAATTTATTGTTGACAAATTACCAACAGAGTTTCTTAGCTCCCCATTAGCAGCAATTGTTAAAGTTCCTGTTGAGTTTTTTAATATCATTGAATCAGAAGTGCTACTTCCTTGATTTATTACCTTCCCGGTTCCCGTAACAGTTATTCCTTGAGAACCCGATTCACTCACAATTGCAGTGGAGCCTGATTTATTTTCAACTGTTCCAGATATAGTAAGAGCAGAACCATTTGTCTTGTTGGTAATATTTGTATTTCCTGAATTATTAACCACATTTCCAGCGGAAAGGAGGTTTCCTGCATTATTAGTAACACTCAATAAGCCTGAACCATTCGTAACGACAGAAGTACCTAAAAGAGATAACCCACCGCCTGCAGAGTTAACGATAGATAGATCGTGAATTCCGCCATCAGTGGCATTGTTAGTGACCGTACCCGAAATACTCAAGCCTGAAGTTGAAGAAGAGTTATCAATTGTAATCTTCCCGTTTGTATTACTAATATCTCCAGAGAGAAGTGCCCCTCCAGACGAATTTAGGATATTTAGCACACCCGTGTTGTTAATTGACCCTGCCAATTGTGTTCCGCCTGCTGCCGAATTTATAAGATTCAATAGTCCATTAGTTTGAACAACAGCACCATTTAACAGAGCAAGTTGCCCTGAACCTGAATTATTGAATTCAGTAGTTCCAGCATCGTTGGTTATTTTCGAACCACTTTGAGCAGAGAGATTACCGCTATTTGTGTTCTTGATTGTAATTGAACCTTTTCTGTTTTTTATCCAGCCCAACAAGTTTAATCCGTCATTTGTTGTTATGTTTGCCGTTCCTGTCGTATCAATATTGTTATCGGCAATATTTTGAACTGTTAATGTTTTAGCGTTTATAGCCAGAGTTCCTGCACCTTGATCATTAGAATCTTTGTTGCCTGAAGTAATTACTCCAGCTATTTCTACAGCTGAAAGCGGTGAATTAATTGAAGTAAGGGCACTGGCAAAATTAGTTTTGGCACCAACAACACCTGTTAACTCTCCGGCTTTATAATTATTTGTCAAATTATGAACTATTAATTTATGAGGTGTGTTATTTGTTATATTTATTGTTCCATATCCGTCAGAAGAAGAATAAGTACCACTTCCGGATTTGCTCACAGCACTCACGGCTACAGACCCTGATGTTGCCTCAGTATTATAAACATGGATATTTCCATCAGTGTCTTTCGCCAGTTTTATGTTATTTGATCCGTTCAAATATGTTGAGCCCAGAGTTTTGCTCTGATTATTAACCCCATTTGAATCAAAACCTAACGCATCATACAATGATTCATCAATAGTTATATTTCTGTTGGCATTTCCGGCTTTTACGGTACCATTATTAACAAGATTTTTCGCATTTATAACAATATCTTTTCCTGCTCTTACATTGCCCGCTGAAGCAATTACCACATCAGATGTCGGTTTCAAGAAATTGATATCTCCTTGAGAAGCAACAACATCACCGATTGTTGTTTGAATTAAATTATTGAAAGTTATATTTCCACTGTCATTGAATACATTTAATCTGCTTAATGGAGCGGTATTTTTGATTGTTCCATTAAAGAGTATATTTGCTATGACCGTAGATGAATCCAATGGATTATTGTGATCATAATAAGTATTTATAGTTATATTTCCGTCTGAGGATGTATCAAAAGCTCTTTGAACAGTATGTGACGCAGATGGAGAGAAAGAAACTCTTCCTGCATTATTATAAGAAACACCGTTTATAGTCAGTCCATCAACCCCACTTGTGTTGAATAGAATGTTATTAAAAACAATATCTCTTGAAGAATAATTGTTTACCAGCAGTCCCGTGTTCTTAGGAGTTTTAAATACCCCTGAACCTGTAAGATTACTCAAGCCAGAAACCGTAATTTTTGCAGGTTGGGCTATTATATCTTTAAATGTTATGGACGAATTAGAAGAAACAGTATCCTGCAAAGGATTTACCGTCAAATTATCGAATGTACTCTTCAAGTCTGAAATTTTATTTTCTAGTATAGTATTTTGTGATGAGATATTGCCTTTCTCAGATGTCAAATCAGTATTTTGAAGAGCTATATTATCTCTTGCTGCCGTTAAAACATCCACGACATCTTGCAACTCTGAAGAGTCTGCAAATACGTACTTACCGTTATATGTTGTTAATTGGAATGAAGAATCCGAACTAGATACGGTAGAGCTTTCATTTATCTTAGTCGTTTGAGTGCTAAAGGCGCTATCGAAGGCCGTTTTAATGGCAGATTTTTGAGAATCACAAAGCGATACAGACTTTGTAGCAGTAGCTGTTGTAGGATCAGCAGACCCCACTTTTGTAACAATTGTCTCTGTTGCAGTGTATGTGTAGTTATTTAGGACCTGAGTTATGTCAGAATCCGTTGTATTACCGGAGTTTTTAATATTTCCCCACAAGGTATTAAAATCACTCTCAGTCAAACCGCTATAGGATGTTGTAACAGTTGTTGTAACCGCGGACTCGCCAGTACCAGTCGTAGAAGAAGAACTTGATGAAGCCCCTGCAGCTGTAGTTGCGGCTGTCTGAACACCAGGCTTTAACTGGTTTATGACTTCTTCAAAGGTAATAGTATTTCCGGCGGATAAAGCCGATAGTAGAGAATTATAAAGATTAATTTTGTCTGTATTTTCGGCAAGTTTTGCTTCTATCCCTGTCGAATTTGATTTATAGACATATAGAGTGCCTTCTTTTTTAGGAATGTAATATCCGTTAGAAT
>JAEZLC010000293.1 GCA_023435965.1 Cyanobacteria bacterium OH_CDB_58
TCCAGTCTTACGCTAGCGTAGTATTTAAGAGCGTTTCCACCGGTTGTTGTTTCAGGGTTTCCGTACATAACACCTATTTTTTGTCTAAGCTGATTGATAAAAACAACTGTTGTATTTGTTTTTCCAACAATACCCGTTAGCTTTCTAAGAGCTTTTGACATAAGTCTTGCCTGAAGTCCCATTTGTTTATCTTCCATTGTTCCTTCGATTTCATCTTTAGGAACAAGTGCTGCTACTGAATCGATTACAACTATGTCAACAGCCGAAGAACGAACCAATTCTTCAGCAATTTCTAAAGCTTGCTCACCTGTGTCAGGTTGAGAAATAAGAAGTTCATCTACATTAACTCCCAGATTTGCTGCGTATTCAGGATCAAGAGCATGTTCAGCATCTATGAACGCTGCTATTCCGCCTTTTTTCTGACATTCTGCCACTATATGCTGTGCCAATGTCGTTTTACCACTACTTTCAGGACCATAAATTTCAATTACTCTACCCCTTGGAACTCCGCCTATCCCTAATGCAACATCCAAAGATAGTGCACCTGTGGGGATTGCTTCAACAGAAACGGCAGACTTATCTCCCAGTTTCATAATCGAACCTTTTCCGAAGTCTTTTTCAATCTTGTCTATTGCAAGTTTTAACGCTTTGTTTTTCTCTTCAGAAATATTTACTATTTCTTTTTCTTTTACTGCCATCTATATTTTCCTTTTTCTTAATCATCTAAATTTTTACATGCTAAGTTAATATTATACTATCTATCATGTTCTAATTGAAGATTGTTATATTTTGTAATTAACACTGACTTAATTAATTATAGACGATTGTCTATAAATGTCAATACGCAATTTTCTGGATAAACTTTGTTATTTTTACCACTTTTTAAACACGAAGAAAACTGCAACTATAATAAAGGCAAAACCAACTATATAGTTCCATTTTAGCTCCTCTTTAAGGTAAAAAACCGAGAACAAACAGAATACAACAAGGGTAATCACTTCTTGCATTGTTTTTAACTGTGCTGTATCAAAAAACACTCGACCTATACGATTTGCGGGAACTTGAAAGCAATACTCAAAAAAGGCGATTGCCCAGCTGATAAGTATTACTATCCACAGAGCAGAACTCCTGTGTTTAAGATGCCCATACCAGGCAAAAGTCATAAAAATATTCGAAATTACCAGCAGTAAAAAAGGGGTGAATGTTCTTATCATTTCTCAATTCTCAGGTACAACTACTCTATGACATAGTACCATAAATCTTAGTAAGCAATACAGTGTGGAAAATTTATTTATGCAAAACTTGTCAAGCATACCACTCAGAGGATCTCGTTATTGAATAGATTTCCAAAAACAAAAGGGCAAATGCCCTTCTGCTTTAGAATATAAGTTTCTTAGACTAAACATCAGTCAATCAACGTAATACTGGTAGACTTGTGTCCATTTATTATCGAAGATAAGTTCTCAACTATCTCATTCAATAACGCGGTCTGATTGAGCAACTCTTGAGAAGACAGGGATGTATTTTCAGCAGTGGATGCGTTTTGCTGCAATACCTGCTCCATTTGAGATATAGCAAGACTTATCTGCTCGATGCCTTGTGACTGCTCAGCAGTAGCTGCTGATATCTCTTCAATCAAGTCTGAAACATTCTTAACGGCACTATCAATCTTCGTTAGCTTAGATTCGACATTCTTCGCCATTGCTGCACCCTGCTTTGATAAATCTATGTTTTTTTCGATTATCTTCTCAGTGTCTTTCGCTGATTGTGCACTTCTTTGAGCCAAAGTTCTAACCTCTTCTGCCACAACAGCAAATCCTTTTCCTGCTTCCCCCGCCCTAGCGGCTTCTACAGCAGCATTTAGAGAAAGAATGTTAGTCTGGAAAGCAATTTCATCAATAGTTTTGATAATTTTAGATATTTCTTGAGCAGAAACCTCAAGCTCGCTCATTGTCAACATCATTTGATGTGTTTCTTTGTTTATGATTTCTGTTTCATCTTTTACGTTTTTCGCCAAAACAGCTGCATGTCCAGTATTGTCATTATTTTGTCTTACCATCGAAGCTGTTTCCTCAATGGTTGCACAAGTTTCCTGAATAGCGGCAGCCTGCTTATTACTTCCTTCTGCTAGCTCATAACTGACTTCATCTAGCTGATGCGAAGTCTCGGTAACCTGGCCTGATGCTGACTTTAATCCGCTTGTAATCTGATTCATAGAAGCCACTATACGCTTGATAAACAAATAATTTATACCCAGCAATATCAAGACAACAATAACTAAATTAACAATAAAGATACTCCACAATGTCTGGACCGTGAGTGTATTGATCTCGTCTACATAAACGCCGGTTGCAACTATCCACTTCCAAGCATCAAATCCTCTTCCTACAGATACTTTAGGATAATTCCTTTCGCTCTTATCTCCAGGCTTCTTCGCAAAGTTTTTGACAAAAACTAATTTACCACTCTTTGCGTACTCACCAAGCTCTTGGATATATCTTCTTCCCGTGTCATCTTTTAAACTTTTTCCGTCAAAACCGGGTTTTCTGGTTGGATGGCCAAGATATATACAATCATAATCCATAATCCAAATATAATTGTTACCCTGATATCTAAAATGATTCAAATCATCTAAAGCTAAAGCTTTTGCCTGTTGTTCAGTCAAAATTCCTTTATCAACTTTATCTTTATAATTCTCCATAATGTTATAGGCGATTTCGGTAATCTCAGCAATTTTCTGCTCTGACGTTGTTGTAATAATATTCCTGATTTTAAACACCGCAACAGAGACAGAACATAAAAACACCATCAAACTTATCCCTATTGCTAAAAGTGTAATCTGCTTCCCAAAACCCATTTCATTCTTATTCATGTTTTCTCCAGATTTACTCGTAAATAACACTATTAATTCTATCACTATTTTCATCAAATAGCATAGTTCATATGAAGCATTCTCTGCAATAACTTGCAAATAATTAGTGATAACAAAAACGATGGCTAATACAAAATTGACAGACGAATCTCAAGACATAAAAATCATTAACAAAATTGCTTAGCACGGTATAAGTGCAATTTCTAACCAGATACAATTAACTTTGACTTTGTTTAAAAACTACATAACTTCACCTGATTTTAAATGTATTTGATTTAACTTTTTAAATGTTTCCATAATAGCCAAGAATATCTCTAATACATATGTCTTGACGAATGGGCACACTATATTAAGAGCTCTAACAACAAAACATCTTTAAATATTAAAGCCTTTTGTTTTCATCCACGCTGTAGTTTTCATTTTTAACAAACTTACAGAAATTCTCCCATTTTTTCTGTTGTTCGTTTTTCTGCAAAATTGCGTGTTCCCAACCAGGATAATAATCAAACCTGTCCCGATTAAGTGCTGATATTTTTACCCCATACTCTTCGTTATGTTGTTCAACAATAGTGTTTTTCATTACACAGAATTCTCCAGGACTTATCCTTACGTATTCTTTAACCGTTTTAAGAAATTCAATTGTCTCTAAATGATCTTGCATTGTTTCTGTTGGAAAATTAACAATAATACCAGCCATACTGTCAATTCCAACTTCATAAGAATCTTTTAAGATTTGATATACATTATCTATCTTAATTCCTTTATTCATTTCATCTAAGGTTTTTTGACAACCTGACTCAAGGCCCCAGTATATTGTCCTCAAACCTGATTTGTACAATTTTTCTAAAAGCTCTCTGTCAAAACTTTTTTCAAGCCTTGCAAAAATCCCATAATAGACTTCAACACCTTGTTTTATAATCTCATCAGCCAGCTTAGAAAGATAACCCGGAGGAATAGAATCATCTTGGAGTAAAAACCATCCTTCAGCTTGATACTTCTGCTTAATCTCCTTAAATTTTGAAACAAGTTCTTCTGGAGGCATTGTGCAATACTGTCGATACTTTGTTGCAAGACCACAAAAGCTACATTTTCCCCAGTAACAGCCTTTAGAAGCCATTAAATATATATTTGGATGTTTAGTCATGTATTCTTTAAGGTTTATGCCCTCAAGAGAAATATTAGCAATATTATTCATTTTTGTTATTGGTTTTGAAGGATTGTAGCAAACTTGGTTGTTTCTATTTTTATAGATTAAGCCGGATACGCTTTTTTTATTTTGTTTATTTTCTATGGACATAAGAAGTTCAACAATGGACTTTTCTCCATCACCTATTAAAACTGAATCACAATAAATATCAAAAATCTCAGGGAAATCAATCAATTGATCACTTTTTAAGAGATTACCGCCAAGAGCGACATGTACATCAGTTTTTTCTTTCAACAATCTAGCAAGAGTAAATGCGGGGATTATAGTTCCTGGAAAAGGGATTGTAATGCCAACGAAAGACACATCTTGTTCAATAATTTCATTTATTATATTGTCAAAGAAATTAATGAAAATATTTTTCTCTTCATCAAAACTTATCTCTTTTATTTTTTGATACACATAGTCAAAACCAATAAAGCTATTTTCAAACCCAGTTAACTTATTTAATTCGAAATCAGTATAAGGAAGAGAAATAAATTTCAAAACTGATTCGATGACTTCTTGAGCTTTTATATACTCTTCGCCACCATTTTCCCCAAAAACATAATCATTAAGAGCTTTTTCTATATTGCGTACTAAAAAATCAACATATTCTTGATCATAAAGAATGTTCTTAAGGTCAAGTTTTTTTTTTGTCTGTTCAATATAATTTACAGACAACACTGTTCTAAAAAATCTAATATTTAGGTCAAGATTTTTAGCACTATATCCACTCTGCAAGAGCTGTCCAACGAGCAAAGGCATTGCCAGATAATAAGTATTTGGTTCTAACAATGGAGGCGTAATCAAAAGACAATTGTTTTTTTTAGATTTTAATATTTTAGAAAGTATTTTTGAAAACAATATGACTCGCCCCATCTTCTTCTATTTTATCCGCTGAAGGCTTTAAAACCAACAATTTGCTTCTTATTATTAACTTTATCTGCACTTAAGCTAAAAGTCAACTTAAAGAGCTTTAATATTGGCCTAAAAACCACTGTAAGTATGTTACTTGCTGTTTTTTCTACTATTCCATATCCTTTAACGATATCGTATCTGTGGGTAAAATATTGGGTAAAGGCACTAAAAAAGGGTTCAACTTAATCGTTAAAACCCTTGTCTTATATATGGTTGCGGAGGCTGGATTTGAACCAACGACCTTCGGGTTATGAGGCACGAAAAGCAAGAAGTACAAGGGTTTCCTTATAGTAAATAATGTTAAAAGAATTCAGTTATACAAAGATTTATAAGCTTATTTCAATTTCACAGAATTTCTTATATTTAATATTGATTATTAGATTTATGGTGACAATTTAGTGACAATATTCGAGCTCTATTTTTTATAGGGATAATAGAGATACAAGAAAAGAGAAAATTCGTGTATTGACCAACCTTTCATTATGGAGTTGTTTTCTTTAAAAGACAAAAGTATTTCTCTTAAAGAAACAGGATCCAACTTTTCGCAATTCAGTTCAGCATTACCATAAAGCACTTTAATATAATATTTTAAACGATCTTTAGCAAATATATTTAAATATTTTTCAGGATAATAAGTTGATAAGATTTTCCCTTTAAATATTGGACTTATCTTATTGGATATTATTGCTTCTTTAACACCATTTGGGTTACTTTTTGAGTCCAAATTTACTAATTTAACTATTTCATTTCGAATATTTTCAAAGGCTTCTTTTTCATTTGTACCAAATTTCTTTATATAAATCGGAGACCCTTTTTTCTTATTATAATAAATACCAAATTTCTTACTAGCAAAGGAACCTCTAATATCTCCAAGCATTCTTAGCCCCGTCTCTAACCAATAGCAAAATGAATTTTCACATCCAGACATATATTCATTTGGAGTCATTGTTTTTAATTTTGAAATAGGAAAAAGTGTGTCTGTAAAATATGATTCAATTTCTTCGTCTTCTTTTAGTTGGGCCAAGAACTTATCTCTATTACAAGAATAATTTTCAATGCTTTGATCTAATGTAGACATCACAGTACCTCTTTAAGTCATTTATTGCTTATAACAAATTTAGTATATCAAAAGAAATTAACATTCTGATAAATTTCACAATTTGTTATAATAAATAAAAAACTAATATTACATTATTACATTTTGACAGAATGCACCAAGAATCAATAGCGAAAAGACTTTAGAGACAATAAACAATTATTACAAGAATGCTTATTTAATTACATTTAATACCTAATTTAATCTAAATACTGTCGGCTAAATATGTGTTATAATCTAACTTGCAAAGCTAGTTGCTAATGGTGAGAAAAGGAATAATATGTTTGAGCAATGTTTTAAGAATATAGACGATAAATTACGCAAAGATTCAGGTGTTTCAACAGAGCTTGATTACGTAGAACAAACGTCTTGGTTATTATTTTTAAAATACTTGGAAGACTTAGAACAAACAAAACTGATGGAAGCAACGCTTGATGGCAAAGCTTATTCAAGGATTATAGATAAAGAATATACTTGGAGTGAATGGGCTTATCCTACAACTCCTGATGGAAAGTTAGACCACCACAGAGCTAAAACAGGTGATGATTTAAAAGAATTTGTAGACTTGAAGCTATTTCCTTATCTGAAAAAATTTAAAAAAACAGCAGAAAATCCAGATACTTTGGAATACAAAATAGGTGAGATTTTTGACGAGATTAAAAATAAGATTCAAGACGGCTACTGCATAAGAGAAATTATAAATACTGTACAAGAAATGCGTTTCCAATCAGTTGAAGAGAAACACGAACTCTCTTGCTTATATGAAGGTAAAATCCAAAATATGGGTAACACAGGCAGAAATGGTGGCGAATATTACACACCTAGACCACTAATTAGAACAATACTAAAAACAGTGAAACCCAAACTTGGCGATAAGATTTATGATGGTGCTGTTGGCTCAGCTGGGTTCTTAGTTGAAGCTTTTGACTACTTAAAAAGTCTAAAAGAATTAACCGTTGATGAAATGGATACACTTCAAAAAAAGACTTTATACGGTAAAGAAAAAAAACCTCTACCTTACGTTATAGCCATTATGAATATGATACTGCACGGTATTGAAGCTCCTAATATTATTCATACAAATACCTTGAGCGAAAATATTATGTCTATTCAAGACAAAGACAGATATGACATAGTCATTGCAAATCCCCCTTTTGGAGGCAGTGAAAGATCTGAAATCCAGCAGAACTTTCCTATAAAAACAAGTGAAACAGCTTACCTATTCTTACAGCATTTTATAAAAAGCTTAAAAGCTGGCGGTAAAGCAGGGATTATCATCAAAAACACTTTCTTATCAAATGGGGACGCCATTGCAGTAAGAAAAGAACTTCTTGAAAGTTGCAATTTGTATGCAGTTTTAGATTTACCTGCAAAAGTCTTTACAGCAGGGGTAAAAACAGTTGTATTATTC
>JAEZLC010000034.1 GCA_023435965.1 Cyanobacteria bacterium OH_CDB_58
ATTTCTAATGTAATGTACACGGCCGTGCAAATCTCTTAAAACAACCATTTTTAAATCTACTTTTTCTACGGTGCCAGTTTTATCTCCTATTTGTACGACGTCACCTACTCTAATTTGACCTTCTATTAAGATAATCAAACCAGTTATAATGTCTTCAATAAATCTTTTTGCACCAAAACCGACTGCAACACCTAAAACCCCGGCTGCGGTCAAAATAGGTCTTATGTCTACACCAAGTTTAGTCAGTACTATCATTAAAAATACAAGAATAATTATTGTATCTAGGGCAGATTTTACGACGTGAGAAATAGTTGTTACTTCTTTTATTCTTTCGCTGTTGTCTGTTGAACTTATAATTCTTTTGGTAAAGTTTTTTACAAGAACGTGTGCGAGTTTAAGCAAGGTTACTAAAATAAGAATAGAAACTACTATTATAGTAATTTTTGAATTTAAAATATCGCTGTAGCTTATGCTCTGTAAGTTTTTTAGTATTTCATTGCCGTTTATCGTTTGCATTAGTTACCTGCCTTTTCGATTTTTATATTGTGTACTTTGAGTATAATTATCCTTGATTTATGTTCTATTGGTCAATGTTTAAGCTTTATAAAATTTATTTATATGATAAAATTCTCTCATAAATATAAATATGATGTTTAGACAGGGGATAAGTTTAGGTAATGATAAATCTGTTATTAAAAATACTCGGTGATCCTAACGAAAGAAAAGTTAAAAAGGTCATGCCGACAATTGATTATATAAACTCATTAGAATCAACTTTTGCTGCACTTTCTGATGAAGAACTAAGAGCTAAAACTCAAGAATTTAAAGAAATCCTTGCTCAAAGACCCAGGTCTGAAGATGAAGAAAAAGATAAAATTTTAGAAAAAGAAGTATTAGATAGGCTTTTGCCAGAAGCTTTTGCTACCGTAAGAGAAGCAGGGAAACGTGTTTTAAACATGAGACATTTCGATGTTCAGCTCATTGGTGGTATGTTTTTGCATGAAGGTCACATTGCAGAAATGAGAACGGGTGAAGGAAAGACTCTTGTTGCTACATTGCCTGCATATTTAAATGCACTTACGGGAAAAGGTGTTCATGTTGTAACTGTCAATGATTATTTGGCAAAAAGAGACAGCGAATGGATGGGCAGAATCTATAGGTTCTTAGGTCTTTCAGTAGGTGTTGTTTTATCTGATAGAAATGATTTTGATTTTGAAAAGAAAAAAGCTGCATATGCTTGTGATATCACTTACGGAACTAATAATGAGTTTGGTTTTGACTATCTTAGGGATAACATGGCTGGTAGTTTAGAGCAACAAGTTCAAAGACCTTACAATTATGCAATCGTGGATGAAGTCGACAGTATCTTGATTGATGAAGCCAGAACTCCTCTTATTATCAGCGGCAGACTCGAAAAGTCAGCTGAGTTATATAGAACGATGGCTAAAATCGCTCCGAAATTAGATAAAGATTCAGACTATGAGATTGACGAAAAAAATAAAAATGTAATCCTTACTGAAGAAGGGATAGACAAAGCTCAGGAACTCCTTCAAATAGAAGATTTGTTTGATGTTTCTAATCAATATGCTCATCACTTATTGCAAGCATTGAAGGCAAAAGAATTGTTCAGTCTGGATACCGATTATGTTGTAAAAAATGGTGAAGTTGTAATCGTTGACGAATTTACAGGCCGTTTAATGGATGGCAGAAGGTGGTCAGATGGATTACATCAGGCTGTCGAAGCAAAAGAAAATGTTAAAATTCAAGATGAAACACAAACCTTAGCTAGTATTACTTTCCAAAATCTTTTCAGGTTGTATCCGAAATTGTCAGGGATGACAGGAACAGCGATGACTGAAGAAGCTGAATTTGGTAAAATTTATAACTTAAGCGTAACAAGCATTCCAACTAATAAAAATGATGTCAGATTTGATATGCCTGATGTAATATACAAAACAGAAAAACAAAAGTATCTATCTGTTGTCGACGAAATAATCGAAATGAATAAACTAGGACGACCTGTTTTAGTCGGTACTGTAAGTATTGAGAAATCTGAATATATTGCTTCGTTATTAAAGAAAAAAGGTGTTAAACATCACATATTGAATGCCAAACACCACGAAAAAGAAGCATATATTATCGCACAAGCGGGCAGGGTAGGTGCAGTAACAATCGCTACGAACATGGCTGGTCGTGGTACAGATATTCTTCTCGGTGGTAACCCTGAATACTTGGCAAAAGAATTTTTAGAAGATAAGGGATATAATCCAGAGACAACGCCAAATTATGAAGAGAAAAAAGAAATGGCTCTTCAAGAAGCAAGAAGAATTACAGAACTTGAGCATCAAAAGGTTGTTGATGCAGGTGGTTTGCATGTAATCGGTACAGAGAGACACGAATCAAGAAGGATTGACAATCAATTAAGGGGAAGAGCGGGTAGACAAGGTGACCCTGGTTCTACTAGATTTTTCTTGTCACTGGAAGACAATCTTATGAGAATATTCGGGGGTCAGCACGTTTATAACCTGATGAGTACTCTTAATGTTGAAGAAACAATGGCAATTGAGTCACCGTTGATTACGAAACAAATACAAAGTTCTCAAAAGAAAGTTGAAACATACCACTTTGACATAAGAAAACACGTACTGGAGTACGATGATGTAATGAATGTTCAGCGTGAGAAATTCTATAGTCAAAGAAAGAAAGTTTTAAAAGGCGAAAATCTTTCACAAGATATTGAATATATGATTGAAAGGGAAGTAGATAGAATTTTAAAAAGCTATATTACACCAGATATGAATCCTGAGGAGTACATCTACGAAGACCTTCAAGGACTTGTAAGAGAAATACATTCAATGATTCCACAACTATCTCATATTGAGGTTAAAGATGTTCAAGGAATGAAATTCGACAGCATTTATCAAAAAATTAAAGATTTTGCGCTTGCTGCATATAGAGAACACGAGCAAAAAACTATTGAGTTTTATAATGAAGTAGTTGCAAAATATGAGGATGGTCATGTTCCTCAAAAGCCGTTCGAGTCTGTAAATGTTATGAGAAACGTTGAACGTGATATTTTGCTAAGAGTTATTGATAACAAGTGGATTGATCATTTGCATAATATAGATATGTTAAGAGAAGGCATTGGTCTAAGAGCATATGGGCAAAAAGATCCTCTTATCGAGTATAAAAAAGAAGCTTATGACCTCTTTAACAACATGATGTTCGAAATTCAAAGCGAAACTGTAAGGCACTTATTCAGAACAAAATTTGGAGTGCAAATTATAAATCAGAACGATGAAGAAATTATTGAAACAGAATTAGCGAAGGCAGCTGAGAGCTTCCATTACAGTGAAGAGGAAGAACATAACCAACCGATTACAAGAGACAAAGTCGGCAGAAATGACCTGTGTCCTTGCGGCAGCGGTAAAAAATACAAAAAATGTTGTGGAATAAATAAGCAGGATTAAAATGTTTTTCATTTACAATTTAATTTTACCCGTAATAGCACTATTGCTTTCACCGATTGCGATAATAGCTTTTATAATTCAGCCTAAGTTTAGAGCAGGCTTTTTTGAGAAAATAGGCTTTTACAAATCAACAAAATCAGAAAAAGAGACTGTTGTTTTTCATGCAGTTTCAGTCGGCGAAGTCAATGCGATCTCCACTTTGGTTAAACGAACAAGAGTAGAGCACCCTGAACTTAGAATTATACTGACTACAACCACAAGAACGGGGCAAGAAGTTGCACTGAAGACATTGTCTAATCATACAGATTTCATAACTTATTTTCCATATGATTTTTGTTTTAGTATATTTTCTTTTTTTAAAGCATTTAAACCATCAAAAATAATAATTGCTGAAACAGAAATATGGCCGTGTTTAGTAAGTATAGCTTCAATAATGGGAGTCAATGTATATATCGTAAACGGAAGAATTTCTCCCAACTCTTATAAAGGGTATAAAAGGTTTAGTTTTTTCTTTAAGCAAATTTTATCAAAATACGAACTTATACTTATGCAGTCACAAAGTGATGCTGATAGGATTCTCAAAATAGGTGCGCCAGAGGGAAAAACGAGAGTGATGGGGAATTTGAAGTTTGATATTTCAAAAGACTTGTCAGACGAAGAAATTACTAGTCTTAAAAATGAGTTAGAAGTAAGTAACTCGAGAGTTTTTATAGCTGCAAGCACTCATTCTGGAGAAGATGAAATCGTTCTGGAGGTGTACACAAAACTGAAGAGTATTCATGGCGATATAAAACTATTGATTGCTCCAAGACACCCACAACGCTATGAACAGGTTGAATCTCTCACCAAATCTACAGGGTTTGAATACGGAAAAAGAAGTAATGAAGATAAATTTAGTTTAAATGAAATAATCATGCTCGATACAATGGGTGAATTGGCAAAGTTATTTTCTATAGCTCACCTTGCTTTTATAGGTGGAAGTTTTTCAAATACGGGCGGTCATAATCCATTGGAGGCTTTGATCTGGAATAAGCCAGTTATTTCAGGACCTACGGTCTTTAATTTTAAGGATGTATACAAATTACTTGTAGAAAAGCAAGCTGCAATAATTGTTGACAATAAAGAGCAGTTTTTTGAAAGAGCAAATGAGCTTTTTTCTGATGAATCGAAATATAAAAAAGCATGTGATTTAGCAAGCGAAGTCTTTGATAGCAGCAAAGGTGCAGTCGACTATGTTCTAAAGACCATATTTTAATACCTTTATGAATTGTGAAGCTTTTTCTAATAGGGTATTTGTATTAAAA
>JAEZLC010000087.1 GCA_023435965.1 Cyanobacteria bacterium OH_CDB_58
TTGTTTCGCTTTTTAATAATGAGCAGCTAGAAATTCAGATTGCAGATGTAAAGTCTTCAAATCTTTCAAGAGGGCACAGATTTGCCGCTGAATCGGTAGAAATAACTGATATCGATAATTATGAACAAATTTTATATTCAGTAAATGTTATTGCTGATGCTGATAAAAGAAAAGCAGAAATCGCAAAACTTGCTACAGAAAAAGCTAAAGAAATCGGTGCAGACGTTGTAATTGATGAAGAACTATTAGATGAAGTTACTTTTTTGACAGAGTGGCCGGTTCCAATTATTTGCGGTTTTGAAGAAAAATATCTTGATATTCCGGAAAAAGTTACGGTTACGGTAATGGCTTCTCATCAGAGATATTTCCCTCTGTACAAGGACGGGAAGTTGTTGAATAAGTTTATTACTATGGCTAATTACGTCGGGGATGCTTTTGAAAATATAAGAGCAGGTAACGAAAGAGTTGTAACGGCAAGATTAGAAGATGCTATTTTCTTCTTTAAAGAAGATACTCAAAAACCATTGTCAGACAAGCTGGAAGCATTAAAAGGTGTTACTTTCCAAAAAGGATTAGGTTCTGTTTATGATAAAACACAAAGAATAATTGAGCTTTCAAAACATATCGCAAACAAAATCGGTGTCAAAACAGATTCGATAGAAAGAACGGCGTTATTGTGCAAAGCTGACCTTGTTACAAGTTTGGTATTCGAATTTACTGAGCTACAAGGGTATATTGGTGCTGATTATGCCAGACTTTCGGGAGAAAAACCGGAGGTTGTACAGGGCATAAAAGAACATTATTATCCTTTAAATGCGGAATCCGAACTTGCTCAAAGTATTGAAGGGCAAGTAGTGGGAATTGCGGATAAGATTGATACTATAGTTGCAGTTTTCTCAGAAGGTAAAAGAATCACAGGTTCTCAAGATCCTCTTGGTGTAAGAAGAGCTACGCTGGGGATTTTAAAAACAATAATCGCAAAAGGACTAGAGGTAGACCTTATTGAGCTTATTAAAAAGTCGATTGACTTGTTACCGATAAAGGTAGACGACAGCGAAAAACTATTCAATGAAATAAAAGAATTTTTCGAGCAAAGGCTGGTTATATTCTATTCTGACACCTACAGGCACGATATAATAGACGCTTGCGTAAGCAATAAGAATGTTTTATCTGATCTGAAAGATTTTGTATTAAGATTGGATGTACTTGCCAAACTTGTGAATAAGCCTGAGTATACTCAGTTC
Source organism: Cyanobacteria bacterium OH_CDB_58 (assembly GCA_023435965.1). GTDB lineage: Bacteria > Cyanobacteriota > Vampirovibrionia > Gastranaerophilales > Gastranaerophilaceae > JAEZOG01. The sequence goes on from JAEZLC010000087.1 coordinate 1,245, forward strand.
CATGAAGCTGTTAACAGGATAATCAGGATTATTAAGAAAGAAGAATCTTTTAATCCTCCAGCTGTCGATTTATTTATTAGCCAACAAGAAGGTAATCTATGGGATTGTATAAAGACAATCGATACTGATAAACTTACTTATGAACAATTGGCAGATGAATTGGCACAATGTGTAGATATGATTAGTGAATTTTTTGACAAAGTTCTTGTTATGGATGAGGATGAAAAAATCAAAAATAACAGAATAAACCTTCTTTCATCAGCAAAACAAAAATTCGAAAAATTGGCCGATTTCAGCAAGATTGTTCACTAGTTTTTCAAAAGTTTGATACACCTGTATAGCGTTTGGGATGTATGCTTCCTGTAACTTTTGAATGCTGTTTTAGTAATGAATAATTTAAAGGGTTAGACATGGATAATTTCAGGCCTATCATTGTTGTTTTACTTTTGATTTGTTGTATAGGATTTGCTGACACTTCTTATATAACTAAAAAAATAACTGACCATAAAATCCTCTCTTTGTACAGAAATAAAACTAAAATTTTGGGATTTGGCTTGGAAGAGAGGGGTAATTATCTCAGTGTAAAGGATGTGTTGCGTGGTACTCCGGCAGCAAAAGCGGGGGTTCTTAATCGAGACATAATCGTATCTTTAAATTACGTAGAGATAACAAATGTAGACAAGTTCAAACAGACTTTCGACGATATCAAATCGAACGAAAAAATAATACTGGGGGTCATAAGAGATGGTGAGCGAGACGTCAAATATATAAGTATTACACCTCGTGTAATCAGAACCACTTATTAGTTTAGAATAACAACAAGCTTAAACTTATAAAAAACATTCCAGAAATTATTCCCATCATTACCTGATGGTTATCCCCATATTCTCTTGCCAGTGGCAATAGTGTATCTAAAGAAATATATACCATAATCCCTGCTACGGCTCCAAACATCATTCCAACGGCAATTTCTGGCAAGAAGATTTGAGCAAATACAAGTCCTATAAGTGCTCCGACTGGACCTGCCAAACCTGCAAGGAATGAATAAAATATAGCCAGTCTCTTTTTGCCTGTTGAATGGTATATGGGCAATGCTATTGCTATACCTTCAGGTAAGTTGTGTATTGCTATTGCTATAGCGAAAGGGATACCGAGTTTTAGGTCTGTACTTGCAACAAGAAAAGTTGCTAAACCCTCTGGGAATCTATGAATTGAAATTGCCAGTGTTGTTAAAATCCCTGCTCTTGATATTTGAGGGTTATTTAACTGATCAGGAGTCGGTTCCTCGCCGTTGTTTAGTAGGCCAGTGCCAATGTGTGCCGGCATGAAGTGGTCTATAAGGTAGGCAATAGCCGCTCCTGTAAAAAAGGAAACAAAAGTGACCAGCTGGGCTTTTTCTTTGAAGGCTTCTGCTAAAAACTCTTGTGATTCGTGCATAATTGCGTAAAGGGCGATAAAAAGCATAACCCCTGCTGAAAATCCGAGTCCTACTGATAAGGCACTTAGGTTTGTTCTTTTAACGAAAAATGTTAAAAATCCGCCCCCTACTGTAGCTAGACCTGCTAGTGTTGTTATTATTAGTGCAATTACGTAATTATGTTCCATTTGTGCTCCAATAGTTCTCTATTATTGCTTTTATGTTCTCGTTTTGAATGTTTTTTACAACTTCTTGTTTGTCAATATTTTTCAATTCATCGATTTCTTTCAAAGTAGCAACTGCTTCGCAGATAACGATTTCGTTTTCATGGGTGAGAAGTTTTTTTATTTTTTCAGCTGCCTTTTTGAGCTTTAGATCTTTAATTACCTGCAATGCTGCGATAATTCTGTGTTGGCAGTGCTCAAGTTCTTTTAATATGAACTCTTTCTGGTTTTCCCAAAATTCATTGGGTTGTTTTCTTAACAAATCCAGGATGCTCTTTAGTTCGTTTTTTGTGTTTTGGTCTTCGTCAAAAATATACTCATCGTTTGTAGCAATCATCTCTAATTTGATGAGTGCTTTGAGTAAAAGCTCAGATATTTTGCTTTTGTAGTGGTTTTCTTGTTTGTTTATATCAATTAATTCTTCTAGTATTTCATAGAGCTCGAAGTCGAAAACTTGTGATAGCGGAAGAATTTCTCCAAACCCGGACAAGATATTATCCAGGACTATGAGAACATTTTTTTTGTTATCACTGTGCAGTGTTGCCC
>JAEZLC010000156.1 GCA_023435965.1 Cyanobacteria bacterium OH_CDB_58
AAAAACCAATAAAACACTGATCCTTTCGCAAAAGTATTTAGACCTCATTGAAAGCGGAGTAAGTACTGACGAAATTCTCGTGGTTTGCTTGAACTCATACAAAAAGCAGGCTTTCATTGACTATATCAAGGAAAACACAAAGCTTATTGCCCTTGAGAAACTCAACATACAAACATTTTATGGACTATCTTACAATTCACTGTTAGATAACTGGCCATTAATAGAAGAGCAAATAAATACAGGTAATGCAAAAATCATTCCTAATCTATGCGGGCTCGAAGTTTCACAATATATCCTTAAAAACAGTTTTAAAAAAGATGTATTTAAGGACTATGCTTCCAAAATAAACCTTTTGCACCAGCTGTTCAGAAGGTATTCTCTGATTGTACAAAACTGCCTTGATGACAAGGAAGTAGAGAAACGCTCTGCCATTTTAAAAGAATCGTTCAAAGAAGATGCAAAAAAGACCATTGATTCTTATAAGCACTCTACTCTCGAGCACAGAAGCTTTGACTATCTAAGGCAATTATCAATATTTTCTTACGTTTACAAAAAAACAAATTATTTCAGAAAGATAAAATATCTCTTCGTTGATGATGCTGATGAAATAACTTACATAGTTTTGGACTTCATAAAAACCATTTCTCCACAGCTAAAAGAAGCATTTATTGCCTATGACAAAATGGGGGGCTCCAGATGCGGCTACCTAAGTGCCTACCACACTGGCGTATATGAATTCGAGGAGTTGTTTAAAGAAAAACCAAAAATTCTAACCAACGAATCACGGATTTGCAAGGATGCTGACACTATGTTTTTTAACATAACCAAAGAACAGAATTCAGCAATAAGCTCAATAAAACTGACAGAGACACAAAAAAGACTGGAAATGACAGATGGGGTTACAAAACAAATTAAAGATCTCGTCGCACAGGGAGTAAAAGCAAATAAAATCGCAATTATTTCTCCATCAATAGACAGTCTGTTAAAATTTTCTTTGAGAGAAAACTTTGAGTCGAATAAAATTCCCCATCAATTTATAAGTGGAAGCGAAAAACTCTGTGAAAATAGACTAATAAAAGCGTCCTTGACGATTTTGAAACTTGCTCATCCTGATTGGAAACTAAAAGCAGATATTCTGGAACTTAGAGGAATCTTCATAGACCTTTTAAACATCCCGATAAAATACTGCCTCAAAATAATAGAAAATTTTAAACAAAACGAGACATTAATCAGCTTCGACTTTGAAAACGCCACCTACAACAGTCAATACTCCAATCTCTTAACATTAATTGAAAAAATCAGTGAGTCCAAGATAAAACTTTCTCAAGAATTACTGATGATTTATGAATGTTTTGTAGGGGTAAATGCATCATCCACTGACCTAAACAAATTCAGCTTTTTAATAAAGGAAGCACAGGACTTTGAAACCGCGTTTGATATCAATAACGAAAAAATAAAAAAAGATTTTATAATCCAAATCGAAAATAGCGTCATAAGCGAAAACCCGTCTAATGCTCTACAAATAAACGAAAATGCAGTTATAATATCTACACCGCAAAAATTGATTGATTTTGAAATAAAAACAAAATACCAATTCTGGCTGGATGTTTCGAGCAACGAGTGGCTAAAACAAGACATAGGGCCCTTATACAATTCCTGGGTATTCCATGCGAATTGGGAAAAAGAAACTTTTAGCTATGAAGACAATCTAATGCTCTCGAAAGAAAAAACCGCCAGAATATTAAGAAAACTCATGCTATGCTGCGAAGATTCAATCTTTGCTTATGCCAGCCTTTATGACAGTGTAGGCAATGAAAACTTCGGCGGAATAATTGATTTCTTAAACCAACAAAAAAATCAGGGCTCGTCGGCAGTAAGAAAAAACAAAATCACACCCAGAAAAGATCAGAAACCGGTTTTAGAATACTCGAAAGGCGAAATGGGAATCATGGCTGTTCCCGGCGCCGGAAAAACAACAATACTGCTTGCTTTAATGATAAAACTGCTTGAAAACAAAGTTAAGCCGGAAAATATTTTTGTGTTGACCTATATGGAATCCGCCGCAAGGAATTTCAAGGAAAGAATAATTTCAACATATCCTCATTGCACAGAAATCCCTAACATTAGCACCATACACGGCTTGGCACTCAGAATAATAAAAGAAAACTCCAATTATGCAAAATTGAACCTTAGTGATAACTTCGAAATTTGCGACGATAACGAAAAACAGAAGATAATAAGAGAAACTTTATTAAACCTGAATCTTGAACAGGATAATTATGAAAACTATGAGAAAGCGATATCTGCGATAAAACTATCTTCAGGAAAATTCAAGCTATATTCAAAGCACAAAGACATAAACAATTTTATCAATTTTTTCAAAGAATATAACAAAACACTAAGATCAAATAACCTTATAGATTATGACGACATGCTCGATCTTGCGGTTAAACTGCTTGAAGAAAATAAAGACATACTCGACTATTATCAAAACCTCTGTCACTACATTATAGAAGATGAAGCTCAAGATTCTTCAGCACTGCAGCAAAAACTCCTGACACTATTGTCCTCAAAACACAGAAATCTTATAAGATGCGGCGACGTAAACCAATCTATAACAGGAACTTTCACAAATTCTGACCTTAAAGATTTCATCAAATTTTTAAAATCAAGTAACTTGGTAGAAATGAACTCATCTCAAAGATGCGCAAAAGAAGTATACACGCTCGCTAATAACCTCATAAAACATTCTCAGAAATTTGAAAGTTTAAAAAATGCATTTTACCCTATTGAAATGATCCCAACAGGTGCCAACCCGAGCTCATTACACACACCCGAATTTATGATTTTTGAAAAAGAAACAGATGAAAAAACATATATTTTAAGCCAAATAAAAACCAGCCTTGCCAAAAACCCTGAAGCTTCGATCGCAATATTGCTGAGAAACAACTACCAGGTCAATGAATATAATTCTTTTCTTTTAAATAACGGGCTTAAAACCATAACCAGAAGCGATTGTCTTGAACAAAAATCCGTTTTCAAGGTGATTTTTGCAGTAATAAAACTGATACAAAACCCTTGGAATAATAAAAACATTGCCAAAACAATGAATATATTGAAAGAAACAGGTATAATTAACTTTTCACCAGAGGATTTCGAGTTCATAAAGAGCCTAAAATCGCCCTTCATTTGTTCACAAATAGATCAAATAACCTCCCAACAGATGTCTCAACTATATTGGGACTTGAATTACTGGGCAAATAACTCAGACGAGTCATTAGACAATCTTGTGATAAAAATCGGTCTGCACTATTTAAAAACAGAAGTTGAAAAATCCAACACATATTTAATTTCAACACTTGTAAAAAAATTGGTTTCTTCCTATAAAGAAACATCAACAGTCATTGAAAAACTGGAAGAACTTTCAAAAAGACCTGTTTTGTCAAAATATAAATTCTTCAATGAAGAAGATTCAATAAAAAGCGAAACAGAACAAAAAGTGAAAATAATGACGGTTCACAAATCAAAAGGAGACGAATTTGACATCGTATTTATCCCCGAACTTACAGAAGATTCATATTCTGCGAACATTGAAAATATCAAAGTAAAGGCAAACACTCACTTCGTCGAGACCATAAAATCACTTGAAGAAAACTACAAAAGAAAAGATGAACTCCAGTTAAAAAAAGAACAGGCAGAAGAAAATCTGAGACTGCTATATGTAGCAATGACAAGAGCAAAGAAAGAATTACATCTAAGTTGTGCAAAATCCTACCAAAGAAAAAAAACGTCAAAACCGTCAGCTTTCTTAACAGATTTTTTAGGAGGTAAAAATGAATAAAACCTTCTCGTCAAATATGCTCAAAACTTTTCAGGACTGCCCTAAAAAATACTACCTAGAGTACGAAAAAAAAATACAGATTCCTCAAGATATTTCTTTTTCTCAAACAGGAAAAAATCTTCATTCAATAATAAACTATTATTTGAAAGGTTTTAATACGGATAAGCTTTCATCTGCACTAACGAAAGAAGAACAAGCACTATGGGAAAACTTTTTAAGCCTAAACATCACTAAAGACGTAACTCTTGAGAGCGAATATACCTTTAACATAAAGACTATTCAAGGGTTTTGGCTGACAGGAAGAATAGATGCCATAACAAAAGAAAATGAAATTTATACAATATATGACTGGAAAACGGGTAAAACCCCCTCGAATCCAAAAGAAGACTTACAAACACTCATATACCTCTTTGCACTGGACAAAATCCTCAAAAGTAAAGAAGGAGAAGAAAAATCGAAAATATTAAGATTTGTATACATCAATTTAAAGAAGGCCGAAAGCACTGATATTTTTATCCAAAATGAGTTATTTGATAACATAGAGGGAACAATAAGTGATATAATCAAAGAAATAAAAGACTTTTCAGAGTCGGTTATTTTTACGGATAGAGTTAACTTAGATAAAATTTTTAAAAATTATACAAAAAACAAGAAATGCAGCACCTGCAAGTTCCATTCTATTTGTAAAACAGATGTATTTTTATAAAAAATGTGCTATAATCATAGTAGAAACAGGGTAGTTCGGTTTATGATTTTCTGCAAAAAAATTCCTATTTGTCTGCTAATCCTGACCATATGCTTCATAAGTGCGGGATGTAATCATGCTGACAAAAAAAGCTACTTCAACAGAGAATCCGTTTATGAACACTATACCCACAGCAGTGAGGACAATACCAAGCCTAAAAGGGTTGGTAATGTAATATATCTTGGCACACACACTGAAAGCTCACCGATTGCAAAAAAAGAGGGCGAAATCAGCTTTGAATTTGAAGATTTAAAAAGATAACTTGAATTTAATTTTTTTTATTTTACTATATTTGTAGTCAAAAAATTCACATTACGTCAATAAAGGAAAATTTGATGAATTATTCTCATGGTTCTTTGGAAAATGAAATACTAAGCTCTGTATGGTTTATGGAAGAAAATAATCAAGAAGAAAACATCTCAGTAAATGAAGTTTTAGAGTCTATTAACCAAAGCGGAAATATAAGAGCATACACAACAGTTAAAACAGTTATGGACAGACTTGTTGAGAAAAACCTACTAGTCAGATATAAAAAAGGCAAAAAGTTCTTTTACAAATCTATCTCATCAAGAGAAGAAATGGCAAAAACCGCTATTCAGAAACTTGCAAAACAATATTTTAACAACGATATAAGTTCTCTGATGAGAGCCATCGAAAAAGAATGCTTAGTCTTAACAAAATAAATATGAATACAGTTATACAAAAAATAAAAGCTTATATTTTAAAATTTAAGCTTTTATTTTTGCACCAACGGGAACAAAAATCCACGGACTACTCAACAGAAAGAAAATTAGTCGCCGAGCTTATCTTAAAAGTATTAACTCACAAACTCCTTGTCAGACAAGCTTTATTAAAATTCCCCGAGGACTCGAAAGATCCATCCATACAGGCTGCCTGGCACGCCCTATGCCACTTGGAATCTGATGAAGAAATCAGAAGAAGAGACAAGAACTATGCGGAAGAACAAGATGATTTTCTGGAAATGATTGCTTTCACTTTTCAAAAAGGTGAAGAACTGCCAGCAAACATAACAAACGTCTATGAAAGTTACCACAAAGAAGCCTTAATTCCGCATGCAAAAGGAATAAAAGGATTAATGAATAAACTTACCAGATTTTTAAATATCTAAGAAGCCTCAATTTCATAAAGTTTTTTGTACAATTCTTTTTCTTTATCGGTCAATTTTGCCGGAAGATTTATATTTATTCGGACATTTAAATTACCATATCCGCCTGTTTTCTTGGGCAAACCAAGTTCTTTTAGCCTCAAAGTCTTTCCAGAATGAGTTTCTGGAGGGATTTTGATACCCACGACTCCATGGAGCGTTTGAACTTCTTTTTTACAGCCCAACACAGCCTGAGCAGGGGTAATATCTACCTGCTTAGTCAAATCCTCATCATTTATAAGATATTCCGTATCTTTAAACTTAATAATGAAGTATAAGTCGCCTTTTTGACCTGCTTCATTTGTTTTCCCCTCGTTTGCAAGGCGAATTTTTTGACCTTCCTTAACGCCTCTTGGGAGCTTAACGCTCAGATTTTTAGTCTCGCTAACAATCCCTGAGCCACCGCAAGCATAACATACGGAACCAACTCCGCTGCATTTTGTACATTTTTCTATCGTATTAAGCTTTACCGTAATTGGACCATCTGACATCAAGTCTTTTGCTGAAATGTAAAGATCTTTGACCATATCAAGATCCACCGGTTTTTTTGCAGTTCGTGACGACTGAGGTCTTGGTCCTGAACCATAATTCATGAAGTCATCATAGGAAAACTTACTTCCACCTCGGGTTTTCTTAGCACTTCCCTGACTGGCTCCCGAGAAATCGCCGAAAATAGAACTGAAGAAATCAGAAAATCCACCTAAATCGCTAAATCCCTGAGAAAAAGAACCTTGACCGTATGAGCCCTGATTAAAATTAAACCCGTCAAATCCGGGAGGAGGAGTAAAATCAGCTCCCGCTTGCCAATTAGCACCCAAACTGTCATATCTTTTTCTTTTATCTTTATCAGAAAGAACCTCATAGGCTTCATTTATATCTTTAAATTTGTCAACCGCATCAGAGGATTTGTTGACATCGGGATGATATTTTCTGGCAAGTTTTCTATATGCCGATTTCACCTGAGCATCGGTAGAAGATCTATCCACCCCGAGTATTTTATAATAATCTTTATATTTCATTAAAAATAAAGCTCCTATAATTTCAAACTATATGGCATTCTTCATTCATAATAATATAAAAAATCAAAGAACTATGTAATATTAATTTTTTCTTAATGATAAAATATTTTTAAATTAGACAAAAAATAGACTATCCTAAGGATTAACTCATCTTTGTGTTAGTGTACTATCAAACTATGAAACGTATAATTAATCTAATAATTTTAATATCAATTATAACTAGCGGGAATATTGTATTTGCACAAGAAACAGTATTAAAAGGTTTTTCAGCACCTAAAAAGATTGTAAACTCTTTAACTGCAATTCCAAATCAACTATCTGACCCTAAAATAAACCAACAAAAAAAACAGATTCAAACTGTTTCAACAACAACAGCAAGTGGAACAACTGCGACTACTACCGTGGCACCAGCGATTCCAATTGAAGCCACAAAAGCTCCTGCAGAATACATCTATAAAGAATCATCTCACTGGATAAACAGTATAGATCCAACGACAGCAACATCATTGAACAGTTTTTATCCAGGCCTCAGAGGATCAAACCAACTTGTTATCTACACGCCTAATTACGGCCTAAAGACTGGGACAAATGAATTCGGAACAGAAGCCATCGTATCGGGAAACATCGTAACCGAAATGAACGGTGCCGACTCATTAATCCCATTAAGCGGGTTTGTCATCAGCGGACATGGAAATGCGAAAAAATGGATCAATGAAAACATTACAATAGGTTCTAAAATCTTTGTGGACCTACAAAACAATAAAATTAAAACATACTTAACTCCGGATAGTCTTGTTTTTGGAGCAAAACAAAAAATAAAAGAAGCCAATTCAATAATGGAATATTACCGCTCTATTGACATTTTATACAACGACAAAATGGCTACTGATTACATAACAAAGGCAAAAGAACTCCTAAGAAAAGCTGAAACAGACTCGGATAAAACTCAGATTTTCATAAGCGAAGCAACTGAAATGGCAAACCTTGCCATTATGAATGCTCTTCCATACAGGGAAAATGAGCTAAAAGGAGTATGGGTAAGACCTACTGAAAAAAGTCCTGAAGAAATAGAAAAAACCGTTGAAAAATTGCACAATTCTGGGATAAACAACGTTTTTCTTGAAACCTACTATCACGGCAAAACAATTTACCCAAGCGAGGTTCTCAATTGTTACAACATAACTAACCAAAGAGAAGAATTCGCTGGATTCGATCCATTAAAAACATGGATATATGAATGTCACAAAAGAAACATGAAACTGCATGTCTGGTTTGAAACCTTTTACATAGGCAATCAATCACCGGAATCAAGTGAGAAACACATCTTAAAGGTATACCCGCACTGGGCCAACACCACAAAAGCTGCCTATGCTTCAACTACCCCTGTAGCCTCACTTTCTGAACACAATGGATATTTCATAGATCCTGCGAACCCGGAAGTACAGAAATATCTTCTTTGCATAATCAACGAAATAATCACCAAATACAAGCCGGATGGAATAAATCTTGATTATATAAGATACCCTCAATCTATATCAGCCAAGTTCACCAGTTACGACATGACAAACTGGGGCTATACAGCTTATGCTAGAAATGAATTCAAATCTCAATATTGCGTAGACCCTGTTGAATTAAAATATAACAACAGCGGCTGGGATTTGTGGGCAAGATACAGACAAGATAAAATAACAAAATTCGTAACCGATGTTAGAAAGTTAACACAATGCAACAACACAATGTTAACGACTGTTATTTTCCCCGACAGACAAAAAGCAATGGAAACAAAAATGCAAGACTGGAGAACATGGTCATTAAACAACCTTGTTGACGGTTTTACTCCTCTAATTTTAACAAGCGACAAAACAACAGCAGCATCAATGATTGCAGATATAAAAAACAACTCAGGTCCTTGCACAAAAGTATATCCAGGATTATTTGTCACCTTTATGGGCGGCTCTACTGATGATCTCTTGATGCAAATCCAAGAGGCAAGAAAACAAAACACAAGCGGTATGATAATATTCGACTATGCCCATCTTGACCAGAAATACATCGATGCACTTACGGTAAGAGTATACACTCCAGACAAAATAGCATCATCACCGACATATCCCAATGATTATAGATCTTATCCTTCAAATAAAAAAAATAAACGCTTTAAATTTAAAAGAAGTTAGGGTTATAATAAAAAATAATACATAAGGGATATAATCATGACAACTATACAATTCACAAAAATGCAGGGTTTGGGAAACGATTTCATAATAATAGACTTTGAAGAATACAAAAAAATCGACATACCTCTTGAAGAGTTATCTATTAAATTGTGCCATAGAAATTTCGGAATAGGTGCAGACGGGCTTATCATCGTTAATCCACAACCGAAAAATGCAGATATAGGTTGGTTTTTCTACAACTCAGACGGAAGCATCGCTCAAATGTGCGGCAACGGAATGAGATGTTTCGCAAAATATGTGTATGATAAAAAACTTGTTAACAACAAAGAATTTAGCGTAGAAACAGTGGCAGGAATAATTAAACCCGAAATAGTTGACGAAAAAACGGTCAAAGTAAATATGTCAAAGCCCATTTTGGACACTGCAAAAATTCCCGTAAAAACACCTAAAAATCTAAATTTTGACCTAAATGTAAATGACAGATTTTTTAAAGCAAACGCCATAAGCATGGGCAATCCTCACTGCATAATCTTTACTGAAGAAGATACAAAAAAACTCGCACTTCAATATGGACCGGATATTGAAACACATCCTATTTTCCCGGAAAAAACAAATGTGGAATTTGCAAAAGTTCTATCTAGAAGAGAGATAAACCTAGACGTTTGGGAAAGAGGCTGTGCAATAACTCTTGCCTGCGGAACAGGTGCATGTGCTACAGTAACAGCAGCAATATTAAACAATCATTGCGACAGTCCTGTCAAGGTAAACCTCCCCGGCGGCTCTCTATCAATAGAATGGGACGGAAATATCACGAACCCTGCAAAAGATATATTTATGTCCGGACCTGCTGAATATGTTTTCACTGGAGAAGTAAACATTTAATATTGATAGACTGTGGGTTTATTTTTTTCACAAATTAAGTAAGAATTTTTAAATGAATATTTTAAAAATCGAAAATTTAAATTTAGTATTCGACTTGCAAAAAGGTGGATGTCAGGCTCTATACGGAGTGAACCTCGAACTAAAAAAAGGGGAGACTCTTGCAATAGTGGGAGAATCTGGCTGCGGAAAAACATTGACAGCGATGTCGATTCTCCGACTAATACCCAGTACTGCAAAAATCACTGCCGGAAAAATTTTATACAACAATAAAAACCTTCTAGACTTTTCTGAAAGTCAAATGCAACAGATTAGAGGCAAATATATCGCATTAATTCCGCAAGATCCGATGACCTCTCTTAACCCTTTATTCACTATCGGAGACCAACTTTTGGAAGTCATAGCCCTGCATCAGGGATTAAAAGGTGAAGAAGCCGCAAACAAAGCTATTGAAGCACTAGAAAAAGTCAAAATACCAAATGCAAAAGAAAGACTTAAAAATTACCCGCATGAATTCTCTGGAGGGATGAGGCAAAGAGTGATTATCGCAATGGCTCTTGCCTGCAACGCCGAAATAATAATTGCAGATGAACCGACAACTGCACTAGATGTTACCGTTCAGGCACAAATAATGCAGCTTCTCAACGAAATCAAAACCAACTACAACACCTCAATTATATTGATTTCTCATGATCTGGGCTTAGTTTCAGAAAATGCGGACAAAATTGCCGTAATGTATGCCGGTTCTGTTGTTGAGTATTCAGAAAGCGAAGAGCTGTTTAATAACCCTAAACATCCTTATACAAAAGCTCTTCTAAACTCATTACCGGACATAAATACAGAAAAACTGGAAACAATACAAGGTCAACCTCCTTCAATAACAGAAGAAATTGTCGGATGTCCGTTTTCTCCAAGATGCGGAAAAAAGATGGAAATATGCGAAATCGACAAGCCACACCTAATAGAGGTAAATAACTTATCAAAGGTAAGCTGTTGGCTTTACAATCAAGTCTAGTATTTTTTATTCACTAGATCAAAGTGGGCTTTATATTCTATTTCGTCATTTATTTTTTCAAGAATAATGTTGTCTTTATATTTATTATCTAACGCCAACTTTAACAAATAATCCGCAAAGTGAGGATTTTTTGGAAGTAAAGACCCGTGCAAATAAGTACCAAATACATTATTTTTTCTGGCACCTTCAAACTTATCCTGAGAATTATTTCCATTGCCCACAACAACTCTCGCCAATGGTGAAGTTCCTTCTTCAAGATATGTTAAACCGCTATGATTTTCAAACCCAACGAGCGTTTTTGGCTCTAAAAAGTCTGTTTCTGCCGTAACATTACCGATAAATCTGTTATGACCTGCAATCGTGTAGGCATCAAGCAGATTTATCCCTTCAAGCCTCTCGCCTTCGTGGGGTTGATAATACTTTCCGAAAAGTTGATAGCCTCCACAGATCGAAAGAAAAACCGAGTTATTTAAACTTGCTTGTTTAAGTTCACTTGCTCTTTTTTTTAGCTCTTTTGAAACCTCTATCTGCTGCTTATCCTGACCTCCTCCGATAAAATATAGGTCATATTTGGTTATGTCTATTTCATCACCTACTTCAATGTTAGCTAGATTAACCTCTATGTTCCTGGATTCACATCGTTTTATCAGCGTAAGAACATTGCCAAAATCACCATAAATATTCAGAAGTTTTGGATAAAGATGGGCTATTGAGAGTTTTAAAGACTTATTAGACATTTTTTACAGCTTCAATAACCTTATTAATCGCTTCTTCAGGGAGTATGGCATTCATTTCGCCATTTTCTCTTATTTTAAACTCGACAAGACCCTGCTCTATTGTTTTACCAACGGTTATTCTGAAAGGTATTCCTATCAAATCTGCGTCTTTAAATTTCACACCAGCTCTCTCATCTCTATCATCGATAAGAACTTCAACTCCTGAATCAGCCAGTTTTTTATAGATTTCTTCGGCTATATTCATTTGTTTTTCATCTTTAATATTTACAGGAACAACAACAACCTGATATGGAGCCAATGCTAGCGGCCACTTTATACCAAAATCATCATGATGTCTTTCAACTGCTGCTGCTGCTGTTCTTGAAATCCCTATACCATAACAACCCATTATGAAAGGTTTCTCTTTACCGGCTTCATCTGTGAATGTGGCACTCATGGCTTGAGAATATTTTGTTCCGAGCTTGAAGATATTCCCGACCTCTATTCCTCTTGTAACTTTTAATGTATCAGAACACTCAGGACAGATATCGCCTTTTTCAACAAGCCTTATATCAGCAATTGTTTCCGGAAGGTCAAGATATACACTCCAATTGGCGCCAACAAAGTGTTTGTCATTCTGATTGCAACCTATTACAAAGTTTTTAAGTTCTTTGACAGTCTCATCAGCAACTACAGTCACACCTTTAAGACCTTTTGGTCCGATAAATCCGGCTTTAGCGTCAAATCCGCTGTTTGTCATTATTTCATCTATTTCATCAGCTCTTGCAATTCTGATGTCGTTTCCAGCAAAAACGTTCATCAGTTTTGTTTCCTCTACTGTTCTATCGCCTCTGATTAGTGCCAAAACATATTTGCCGTCGACTACATACACTAAAGACTTGCATATAACTGATTGAGGAATATTTAAAAACTCAGATAACTCTTCAATCGATTTTACCTCAGGGGTGTCGATGACCTTAAACTCTGCATATTCCCCATCAACTTGTGATTGAGGCAATTTTGAAGTTGCGTGGTTTGAATTGGCTGAATAATCGCATTTATCACAGTAGAAAACATCATTCTCTCCCGCATTGTTTTCAGCATCTTCATTTACAAGCACCATAAATTCGTGAGAAACGCTCCCACCTATAGCACCAGAGTCAGATTGGACCATTTTAGTTTCAAGTCCGCATCTTTCAAAGATTTTTCTATAAGCTTTCGCCATAACCTCATATGATTCATCGAGCCCTTTTTCGTCAACATCGAAGCTGTAAGCATCTTTCATTATAAATTCTCTGCCTCTGAGAAGGCCGAATCTTGGTCTTATTTCATCTCTAAATTTTGATTGTATCTGATATAGATTAACAGGAAGTTGCTTATATGAGCGGATTCCTTCTCTGGCAATGGACGTAATAACTTCTTCGTGAGTTGGACCAAGACACATATCTCTATTATGTCTGTCTTTGAGTCTCATTAACTCTTTACCGTAGACTTCCCACCTGCCTGACTCTTCCCAAAGCTCCTGAGGCTGAACAAACGGCATCAATAGCTCTTGAGCACCGGCAGCATCCATTTCATCTCTAACAATATTCTCAACTTTTTTCAGCACCTTCCACATAAGTGGTAAATAATTATAGATACCGCTTGAAAGTTTTCTTATAAAACCGGCTCTTACAAGCAATTTATGACTCATAACTTCAGCATCGGAAGGGAACTCTCTTAAAGTCTGAACAAAAAGTTTTGACATTCTCATATTAAATATATCCTTTACAACATAATTCTTAGGATAATATTAACATAAAATCAAAAAGCAAAAAAAGACTTAATCTGCCTTATAATTGTTTGCTTCAAAGTTCTGAACTTCTGCAATTGTATCTGTAAGAACTCTCTCAAAAGAGCCTACAATCTCAGGATCAAATTGAACACCAGACATCTCTTTGAGTTTATTTAAGGCAGTATACGGGTCCAACGGCTCTCTATATGCTCTTGAAGAAAGCATTCCGTCAAAAGCATCCGCTACAGCAATTATTCGAGCACCGATAGGAATTTCCTCACCTTTCAATCCGAAAGGATATCCGCCGCCATCGAAATGTTCATGGTGATATTTTATTATTTCAACTACATCTCTCAGTTGTTTGATATCTTCAAGAATTCTAACGCCGTGTTTAACGTGTTTTTTTATTTCTTCGTACTCATCCGCCGTAAGTTTTTCAACTTTATATAAAATATCATCAGAGATTCCAATCATACCTATATCGTGCAAGAGTCCCGCAAGTTCTATCTTATTTGCTACATCGGTATTAGAAATACCCATAGCATCGACGATTTTCATCGTATAGAAAGTTACACGTCTGCTTCTGCCAAGAGTAAAAGAATCTTTGGCATCCAAAGCTTCAATGATTGCCTTAATTGTTCCGGAGAATAAGTCTTTCAAGTCTGTTATCAAATTTTCATTATCAAGCTTCAACTGTAAGTACTCCAGGGTATTAGAGACAGTCAAAAGAAGTTCATCGGGGCTATAAGGCTTTTTGATGTATCTGTAAATCTTCGCATAATTGATTGCATCAATAAGAATACTTGCATCCGTATATGCAGTAACAAGAAGTCTCATCGTGTTTGGATAATGATCATACACCCTTTTTAATAGTTCAACCCCGTCCATTTCAGGCATTTTATGGTCTGAAAGAATAAGGTCGTAACTTTTTTCCTTCATCATTTCTAAGGCTTGCAGAGGTGAAGTGGTTTTATCTATCTCGTACTTTCCTCTTAAAGTTCTGTACAACAGAGCCAAATTATCTTCTTCATCATCAACCAGTAATACTTTATACAATTCCATATTATTCGATTATTTCCAATTCTAATTCACTTTGGCTGTCTTCTTTGCTGTCAGCATCTTTGACTCTATTAATAGGCAAAGTCACTGTAAATTTGGTACCCCTGCCGACTTCTGTATCTACCTTGATGTCTCCTTGGTGGTTTTTGATAACTTTGTAACTGATTGCCATACCAAGACCGGTACCTTGACCAACAGGTTTCGTCGTGAAGAACGGATTAAAGATTTTTTGGACAGTAGTCTCATCCATACCTTTTCCGTTATCTTCGAATTCAATTATAACATTATTGTCAACCGTTTTAATTCTTATCCAGACATCCCCTTTTTCTTCGATTGCATACGCAGCATTATCTAATATATTCATCAATACCTGATTAAGCTGACCGCCATATGCTTCGATTTTTGGAAGATTTTCTTCATATTCCTGATGGACATTAACTTTATTCTTAAATTTATTATGAAGAATATTCAAGGTGGTATCAATTTCTTTTGGCAAATCAACGTTAGTTAGAGCGACTTCCTCCATTCTTGAGAAATTCTTAAGATCTAAGATAATATTTCTTGTTCTCTCCGTACCTTCTCTACAACTTCTAATTAAATCCGGAAGATCCGATTTCAAGAATTCGTAATCGATTTCCTGCTTCAAGTCCTCAACACTCTTTCTCGTCTCAGGAGTAAGATACGTTGACAACTCTGTGTAGGTATCAATTATTTTAATCAAATCCGCAGAATAATTACTCAAATGGCTTAAGTTACCGTAAATGAAATTGATAGGATTATTTATCTCGTGCATTATCCCCGCGACCAACTCACCCAAAGACTTCATTTTTTCTGAGTGAACCATCATTGCTTGAGTACTTTGAAGCTCTTTATAAGCTTCTTCTAACTGCTTCGTTCTTTCTTGAACCTTGTGTTCCATAGAACTGTACAACCGTTGCAGAGCATCTGCCATTGAGTTATAAGAATCTACAAGCTCGTTTATTTCTTTATAAGCTGTCTTCTCAACCCTATTAGATAAGTCTCCCTGCTCAAATTCGCCTGTAGCCTGAATCAAGCTTTTTAGAGGGCTCAAAATCTTATTCGACAAAGAATAAGACAACCATAATCCAATAAAGACAAACAAAGTAACCAGCAGCATCTGGTCTTGAGCTAATGAATTAAAAAAGTTCTTGAGGTTTAAATCATCAAAAAAGCCCACATAAACAAGATAATGCTCTCTATCCGCCGGAATATAACTGGTATCTTTCAATGCAGAATACATCTTTTTTCCCGGCACAATTCTGCCAAACTGAACATTTATAACATCCTTAGGATGTGTTGAATAAACTATCT